>DASQMK010000365.1:0-4848 GCA_035645575.1 Metabacillus sp. | reverse complement strand
ATAAGGGAGACATATGTTTTTTCATAGATTTAGTAAACCCTACTAACTCATCAACCGTTTCCCCTCTTAGTCGCATAACAGATACTAAACTAGCAATCTGACTTGGGGTTGCCTCTCCTGTCATAATTAAGTCCATCACTTCTTCAGCTTGTCTTTCTGTTAGTGTTTTCCCCTCAATACATCTTGCTAGTAGCTCTTTCACCACGATTCTCCTCCTCATTAGAAAAGACTTTTTCAGCTAATTGTATAGCCTTTAGCATCGCACTTGCTTTATTACACGTTTCCTTCCATTCAAGTTCTGGCACACTGTCCACAACAATTCCGGCACCTGCTTGAACATAGGCAACATTATTTTTCACGGTTATTGTTCTGATCGTAATACATGAATCAACATTCCCATCAAAACCTACATATGCTACACAGCCAGCATAACTACCTCGTGCAGTTGGTTCGAGCTCCTGGATGATCTGCATAGCCCGTATTTTAGGTGCACCAGAAACAGTTCCAGCTGGAAAAGAGGAAAGAAGTGCATCCATAGGGTGTATGTCATCTTTTAGCTGCGCTGTTACCTTTGAAATTAAATGCATAACATGGGAAAAACGGCCAACTTCCATTAATGTTGGAGTGTTTACAGAACCATATTCTGCAACCCTTCCTAAGTCATTTCTGGCTAAATCAACTAGCATATAATGCTCTGCTTTTTCCTTTTCATCATTTTTAAGTTCATCCTCAAAGTACAAATCTTCTTCAACAGTTTTACCGCGTCTTCTTGTACCTGCAATTGGATGGATTTCTAGATGCTTATTTTGAATATAGATTAATCGTTCAGGTGAGCTTCCAACTAGCTCTGTGTCATTGATTCTAATATAGAAAAGATAAGGAGATGGATTCACGATCCGCAATATTCTGTATAATGAAAAACCATCTGTTGAAATAGGAATTTCAAATCTTTGTGAAAGCACACCTTGAAAAATATCTCCAGCTCGGATGTATTCTTTTACTTTTTCAACATCTTCTATGAACTTTGATTTCTCATAGTTTGATTTAATCTCATCAAAGTTTAGATCAAATTGCTCTGAAACAGCTTGAGGCATTTTTTCTATTTGAGGCTTTTGCTTGAGCATGCTCACGTATTTATTTAGCTTTGCTTCTGCCAGTTCATAAGTAGCCTTCAAATGCTCTTCAGCTTCGTTGCCATTAACTCGCTCATAGTGGATAAAATAGAGCTGTTTTTCTTGATGATCAAAGGCAATAACTGTTTCACATACAAAGAACATACAATTTTGTTGATTCAAATCATCTATTCTATGCTTTTCAACCTTTTCTAGGATGGAAACTGTGTCATAACCGATGTACCCAACTGCGCCGCCAACAAAAGGTATGTCTAGTTCTGGTAATTTAATAGACAAATGCTTTTGAAGCTCCTTAAACGTTTGAGTAATGGAATTTGACTTTGCAATCGTCTTACGTTGTTCATTTAATAATGAAAACTCTCCGTGGGTTTCTTCGATAAATAGAAACGGGTTTAAGCCAATAAAAGAATATCTGGACCAATCTGATTCAGCATCCTTACTTTCTAGCAAATAAACCGCTTCTTCCTTAAATAACTGAAATAATTGAATTGGTGTGAAGGTGTCCACAATATATTTTTTCACAATGGGGATTGTACGATAATGCTTACTATCTTCACAAAATGTGGAAAAAGAAGAAAAATTCATATAACTCACTCCTCCAATATTTTTTGGAGAACGAGCATTTAGGAGGTATGTACTTTGAAGATTGTGTATGCACAATATTTATTATTTTCAAATAGTTATAAATGAAAAATATAAATAAAACCCAAAAACACGAATGGTTTTTGGGTAGACTTGTGCCTTTAGAAAAAACCTCAACTAAACTCACTCATTCTCAGCTACCCTAATCTCATAACTTCTCTACTCATCTACTAATCAATCTTCTCCAACATGTTATTACAAAACTTACTAACCTGTCAAGATTGATATTGAACTGTTTCAAATTTTCAAATAATTATCACGAGGGAACGGACAAATCTGGTCGAAGTACTGTTGCCCCCTCTAGATATACATGATTAATTTTATTTTGCTTAATCTCTGTGTTTACAGTCATCATGACCCTAATACACATTTGCAAACTTCCTGCAACTGGAATCTCTTGCATACACATAACTGGAACAAATGTCCATCCTTCAAGATTTCTTAATGCCTTTGCAGGAAAAGTTGATATAAGGTCCTCTGTTACCGTTATTAAAACCTGTGCCACATTTTCCGGTTGAATATTATTTTTTTTAATCATTTCCTTTAACAACTTGTTAGTTGCTTGTAGAATCTGCTGCTCATTATCTTCGGTTACGGTGATAGCACCTCTTATCCCCCTAATCAAGTGTCTTCCCTCCTATACGATCGATCTCCATTCATTTACCAATAAGTGAAGTTCTTCATTTGTAAATGTCAAGGTTGTCGTTTCCCCAATGTTATGAAGCAATATCATTTTAATTTGATTAGCCTTAGTTTTTTTATCTTTGATCATCCTCTTGATCAAGTTTTCGGTTTTTTGCGAATCTGGTATTGTCGTCGGAAAGCCTATTTGCTTAAACCATGATTTTAATTCTTTGTATGGCAATGAAACATTTAAGGATTTCATACTAAGCCAAGTAGCAAATAACATACCAGTTGCAACACAGTCTCCATGAGATAATTTTCCGTAACCAGCTTCAGCCTCAATAGCATGACCTAAAGTATGACCAAAATTCAAAATTTCCCTAAGCCCTAACTCTTTTTCATCTTTTGAAACGACATCTGCCTTAATTTTAATGCCTTCAAGAATCATTTTCTCTAATCGCTCATGATTCACATCACTTAAATCATGTATTTCTTTTCGTAAAAAATGAAATAATGATTCACTTCGAATTAATGCATGTTTAATTACCTCTGCAAAGCCAGATCTCATTTCTTCAGCTGGCAAACTTTGTAGGAACCGACTGTCATATACAACCGCTTTAGGCTGATAAAATGCACCAATCATATTTTTTCCTTCTGGATGATTAATAGCAACCTTCCCTCCTACAGCACTATCATGTGCTAAAAGGGTTGTGGGGATTTGTATGTAAGGTACTCCCCTCATAAAAGTTGCTGCAACAAATCCTGTTAAATCACCAACAACGCCACCACCGAAAGCTAGAATGACAGATTTACGATCTAACTGCTGTTTTAATGCAAAAGTTTGAAGCTCATAATACACATCGAAAGATTTAGCCTCTTCACCACTTTTAATAACATATTTATAGGTTGGGAAAAGATGATCAATCTTGTTAAACAAATCCTCTCCATACAGCTTATCAACGTTTGTGTCTGTTACAATCATTACCTTTGATGGGGCAAGGTCGTTAAGAATCGTTGTAATCTCATTAATTACATTTTCACCAACAAGGACAGGGTACTCCGAATCTGTTGTATTAATGTTAACTGATTTCATTAGAAATCCCTCGTATGTTTTCTCATTGCTTCAACGTTTTCTTTAATTACATCCATACGATCAACGCCAAATTGTTCAACGATCGCATTCGCGATTTCCCAAGCTACAACAGCTTCGGCCACTACACTTGCCGCTGGTACTGCACAACTATCTGAACGTTCAATACTTGCTGAAAATGGTTCTTTTGTTTCAATATCTACACTTTGTAACGGCTTATAAAGAGTTGGAATTGGCTTCATTACTCCTCTTACAACAACAGGCATCCCAGTTGTCATGCCTCCCTCAAAACCACCTAAACGATTCGTTTTTCTTGTATAACCTTCTTCCTCAGACCAAACGATTTCATCGTGAACTTGGCTGCCAAATTTTCGCGCTGCTTCAAATCCGATTCCAAATTCGACACCTTTAAATGCATTAATACTAACAATAGCGCCTGCTATTTTACTATCAAGCTTACGATCATAATGTACGTAACTACCAATACCAGCTGGTAAACCTTCCACTACAACCTCAACAACTCCACCAATGGAGTCACCATTTGCCTTTGCGTTATCAATTGCTTCCATCATTTTTGTTTCTGCTTCACGGTCATAGCATCTTACAGGTGACTCTTCCGTTACCGCCAATAAATCATCAATATCACGATAATTTGTATTTTCAGCGCGGACACCGCCAATTTCAAGTACATGACCAACAACTTTAATGTTTAACTCTGTCAGAATTTGTTTTGCTAATGCTCCTACCGCTACTCTTACAGTTGTTTCACGTGCTGATGAGCGCTCGAGGACATTGCGCATGTCACGGTGACCATATTTCATCGCTCCAACTAAGTCTGCGTGACCCGGACGCGGACGAGTAATTTGACGTTTTACTTCTTTCTCTTCTTCTAGAGAAATTGGCTCAGCCCCCATAATCTTTGTCCAATGTTTCCAGTCGTTATTTTCAACAACTAAAGAAATTGGAGAACCTAGTGCCTTCCCATGTCTTACGCCACCTAAAATTTGGACTTGGTCTTTTTCGATTTGCATCCTTCTTCCACGACCATAACCCTTTTGTCTTCTTGCTAAATCAATATTTATCGCTTCTGCTGTTAAATTTAGTCCTGACGGTACACCTTCTACAATTGCAGTTAATTGAGGCCCGTGAGATTCTCCAGCTGTTAAATATCTCATTGTTCTCTCTCCCTTCAACGCACTAACGCTTTTAAGTATAAATATAACATATCTTCTTTAAATAAAATAGCAAGTTTTTACTTCTTTTGATAAAAAAATGTATCCGCAGATTTAAAACCAAATCGATCAGCATTAAAAATTTGTTCGGTACTACCTACAAAAAGGATGCCATCTTTTTTTAATA
>DASQMK010000364.1:0-1993 GCA_035645575.1 Metabacillus sp. | reverse complement strand
ATGAAAAAACAGGTAAACCGTCTATGAGGTTTCCTAGCTTTAAATGTATTAGATATGACAAAGGAGTTGATGATATTAATTATGGAGAATAAACCAAAGAAAATTTTAATTACATATTTTAATAGCCAAGATATCTCTTCTATAGGAGCAAGGGAGGCAATGTTTCAGAAAGTTGTTAAAGGCTTGGTTTCCGAAGGGAAAAAGACAACAGGTTATCAAATGCCTTCACCTCAATTGCGAAAAGAGTTTTTTACAGATGGAAGTGTGATTTATTTTGCACCAATTGCACAAATAGAAGCAGATGAAAAATTCACACACATCTTCGTAGATAAATCAATAATGTCTACTAAAAATGGTGTAGATTTCGTTAAAAATTCAATAATTACCAGAGTCAATTTTAACACCGAGAAAAAACAAATCAATTTCTTTTCTTTAGAGAATGGAAAATTAAAAGTAACAACAGAAGGAGAGTAATAAAATGAGCGAACAAATCAAAGTTGTAATCAATCTAAATGAAAATGATGCTGAAAAATCTATTGCTAAAGGAGATAACCTTGTAAAAGGTGACGAAATTATTGTTAGAGAATTTGTTAATGGAATTAACGTTTCGTTTAAACGAGTCGTCAACAACCTCGTGGGATTTTCTGCATCTCGCGATAAAGAATCTGTTCTTGAATTTCATAAATTTGTTGACCATTTAAAAATTCATGTTGGTGATGGATATACATTTTTAGGAAAGTGGTTAAAAAAAGGTGAATTTCTGCTTGAAGACATTCTTGACAATGAAGCAGATCGATACCTGCCTCATACAGCAGTAAAACGAATTGGACAAGATTTAGGGTTGAATGTTGCTCCTTTATTGTATGAAGGCGAATATAAAGGAGTTGATCAGATCACAGAAATTGCTCTAAATGTTAAAGGTGATTTTGAAATTAAAACGGTCAAAAAACCATTTCAAATGAAAATCATTAATAAAAAAGAAGAGAAAGTTAAAACGGAAAACAAAGAAAAACAAAGCAAAAAGCAAATTAAATCTAAAAAGAAATGAGTTGCTTTCAATTTGAAATAAATTTTGATAAAACCCTTGCTTTTACAGGTCATAGACCAGATAAATTGTTTGGCTATGACCCTCTGGAAGAGGGGAATATGCGACTGTTTCTGAAATTAAAAACCCTTGTTGAGCGACTTATTAATAGAAGAGGAATAGATACATTTGTCTCAGGTATGGCACTTGGATCAGACATGTGGTCAGCACAAGTAGTCCTTTCTTTAAGAAAGAAATACCCACATATTAAATTGATTTGTGCAGTCCCCTGTATGAATCAAAGCGAAAAGTGGAAGAGAGAAGACAAAGATACATATCATAATATTTTAAAAGATGCAGATCATATCTGCTATATATCAAAAGAAAATTACACACCTTGGTGTATGCAAAGAAGAAATGAATGGATGGTAGACAACTCGAAATTTCTAATTGCAATTTGGGACGGAGTTGAAGCCGGAGGAACTTGGAATACAGTTAAATATGCTAATAAGAGACAAAGAAGTGTAATACGTCTTGATCCTAAATCTTTAAGTGTCACTTTGTAGTGTAAGAAAAGGTGAAAATAAATTGAGTCAATTAAATAAAGTTAGTTTCATTCAAAAGGATTTTGATGAAGACGATGTTGAAAAGACTTTAACATATTGTTATCAACTAATCTGGAATGATTTAAGGCTAAATGGAGTTTTAAATGGAGTAATTAATAGAGTAGAAGAATGATGCTAATACATAATAAGAAAGAGGTGAATGCAAGATTTTCATCTCTTTCTTTTCAAATACTATAATAGTGTATATAATTAATATGAGAGTTGTGTACACTTCGGGAGATGAATTGTCATTAGATATACAGCAATTTATACACGTGTGTCCACAGATAAGCAAGTAGATCATGGAACAAGTCTTGAATATCAAAGAGAGGCTTGTTTGAAGAAGGCGAAAGAGTTAAATGTT
>DASQMK010000363.1:0-2499 GCA_035645575.1 Metabacillus sp. | reverse complement strand
GAATCATTGATGAACTTGCTAGAGGGTTAGTTTTATATACAGAAGGTGATTTACCAAAGACGGCAATGTTAATTTTATGGATGACAGGGTTATTATCTGGATTTGTTGATAATATTCCTTTTGTTGCAGCAATGATACCTGTAATCCTTGAATTTGAAGATTATGGTATGACAAACCTAGACCCATTGTGGTGGTCATTAGCTTTAGGAGCATGTTTAGGAGGAAACGGGACACTGCTGGGAGCAAGTTCAAATTTAGTTGTTGCCGGATTGGCAGCAAAGGAAAAGGAAAATATAAACTTTATTGAATTTTTTAAAGTTGGGTTTCCGATTGTGATTATTTCGCTAGGAGTATCTTCTGTTTATGTCTATTTTCGCTACTTACTTCACTTTACAATGTAAAGTGAATACCTTACATAAAAGATAACTTCTCGTTCAAAATAAGTGTTATGGAATAGGTGGAAAGGAGGTCTTGCGGTGGAGTATTATTTCACGATTTTGATTCGAACCCTTTTTCTTTATTTTCTCATTGTCTTTATTTTTAGAGTAATGGGGAAAAGAGAAATAGGAGAATTGAGTATCTTAGATCTAGTGGTTTTTATCATGATTGCAGAAATGGCGGTAACTGCTATTGAAGATCCTAAGGATCCACTCATACATACGATTATTCCAATGCTTGTCTTAATGATCATTCAAATCTCCTTGGCCTATATATCCTTGAAAAATCAAAAGGTTAGACATTTATTAGACGGAAAGCCTACTATTATTATTAACCATGGAAAAGTTGATGAACATGCAATGAGGACGCAACGATATAATTTTGATGATTTAATGACACAGCTTCGAGATAAGAATATCAATAATGTGGCAGATGTCGAGTTTGCCATTCTTGAACCAACAGGAAAGCTATCAGTTATTGAAAAGCAAAAAACACAAACGAGACAGCCGGAACTACAATTGCCGCTTATTGTTGATGGTATTATTCAGGAGAATAATTTAGAAATTATTAATAAAAATAACCTTTGGCTCAGGCAACAGCTTAGAAAATTAGGCTATAAAGAAACGAAACAAATTTCATTATGTACGTTTGGCAAGGGAGTATTTTATATTGATTTAAAGGATGAAGAATAGCAATGAAGCGAAAAAAAGGAAAGCGAAGCGGACAAATTCAGCTTCGCTTTCCTTTTCTTTATTTTACAGGAATAAGTCTTGAAAGAAAGGATCCGACAAATGGTATCCGTTTCACCTCTTCTTTTTCCACAAGTTTAAAGACAAGAAGAAGTAAGCAGTAAATAATGGTTGTTAAACTCAAAGATGAAAGTAGTCTAAGAACAATCGGTGTGTTTAAAAATAAGTACTCATAAACGAAGAATCCAACAGTTCCTGCCATCACCATCGTCATTCCGCTTTTTAAATATTCTCTAACATGTATAGTAAACGGTATAACCTTTATGACAGTTGCTAAGTGTAGTAAGGTCACAAGCATAATACCAATGACAATAGCTAATGCGGCTCCCATTATTCCAAGGGAAGGGCGAGTCGCGAGAACAAAGATTAAAGCTGTTTTAACAACTGAACCTATTAAACTATTAATCATTGCTGCTTTTGCTAGATCTAAAGCTTGTAATACTGCCTGCAAAGGGCCCTGAAAATAATGAAAAATAAAGAAAGGAGCCATCACCTGTACAAATATAGCGGATTTATTTGTTCCGTACATGACAGTCATTAACGGATCAGAAAATACATATAAAATCACACAAGCCAAACCTCCACTTATAAGTGATAAACGTAATGCTTGCTGTAGCCGATGTTCAACGATTTTTAACTGATTATTTGCCATTGCTTCACTAATGGCAGGAACTAATGAGGTTGATAACGAAAATGTAATAAAAGATGGAAGCATTAACAATGGTATCGCATATCCTGTGAGTGCTCCGTATTGTTTTGTGGCAGCGGCAGTAGCAACACCAGCTATATAGAGACTATTTGCAACAACAATTGGTTCAAAAAACCAAGAAATATTTCCTATGAGTCTACTACCTGTTGTCGGGAGGGCAATATTCATTAGCTGAGTCAATGTATCTTTACCATTTTTAACTGATTGTAAAAATTTCCTGCGAATTTTTATTTTCTTTTTCATTTTAAACATCGTTGCTAAATAAATTAATGAAACTAGTTCTCCAATAACAGCCGATATCATAGCACCTGCAGCAGCATATTCGATACCATATGGCAGGAAAGCACTTGTACAAACCGCAACCAATGAGATTCGAACAACTTGTTCTAATACTTGCGAAATTGCTGCTGGACGCATATTTTGTTTTCCTTGAAAATACCCACGGATAACTGATGAAATAGCGACAATAGGTACAACTGGTGCAATAGCCAAGAGAGGCCAATATGTACGATCATCTGTAAAAACATGCTGTGATAAATAGGGTGCGAGTAAGATCATGGCTGGAGTAAAGAGTAGACTTAATGAACCGGTGACTGATAATGA
>DASQMK010000362.1:0-5381 GCA_035645575.1 Metabacillus sp. | reverse complement strand
CCTCCTGAAAAAGGAAAATTTTGATCAAGCAAGGCCAATTGAGAACAAAGCTTATCCGAGGTACATTTTGATTTTTCAGCATCAGTAATAACTTTTGCTATATTTTTTATCTCCTCTTTTAAAGATAAATGTACATAAAGGACCAGTGTTAAGAACGAGCACTTTTGCCGCCACTTGAAATTATACTGGAAAGTCTTTAATCTTTTTTTCATATTCAGGTTGGCAGTCGCTTAGGGATAATTTTGAATATATCTCAAGTGATTGCCGACTATCATGACCTGAGTAAGGTTGGATTAATGCGTCATCTACGCCTTTTTTCTTCATCCAGGTAAAAAGAAAATGTCTTAGTTTATGTGGTGATATTGAGTGAGCAATACCGGCTTCTTTTGTATAATTCATTAAGATTTTTCTAATACCACGATCAGAATATTGCTTCTTCCAACTAGATTCAAATAGGTAAATTATCTTATTCTTCTTTGCATTTTCTACATGAACAGCTAATATTTCCTTGAATGAATTAGGAAACGGAACTATTCTATCCTTTTTACCCTTACCTTCAACAACTTTTATCTGGCAATTGTCTAAATCTATGTCAGATATTTTTATATTTACTAACTCAGAAACTCTCACCCCAGTATAAAGCAATGTTTTAATCATGACTACATGCTTCATATTTTTAGATTTCCATACAGTGTTGTAAAATCTATTGATCTCCTCTTCCGTAGGTGTTGTGCGCCAGGTATACTAGGCCACTAAAAAAGGATCTGCGCCAAGCATACTAGTCCACCTGTGCGCCAGAAGGGAAGTCCACTTTCAAAAGAAAAAAAGAGTGATAATTTAGTTAATCAATTGGTTAATTAAATTAGAGTTTAAATTGAATTGAATGAGGAAACATAGTATGCCAACGATAAGAGAAGTGCTATATCAACACACGAAAGGAAATAGTCAAAGAGAGATATCCCGATCATTTGACATATCAAGAGATACAATAAGAAAATATATAGAGCTTGCAAAGCAAGAGAATTTTAGCATTTTAGTTAGTGACACTGAATTAAACCGAATAGCAATCAAGGTCGAAGAAAAGTTATATAAGAATGAGGCTATAAATAAAGCAACTGCGATGTCTATTCTTGTTGGGTATAAAGAAGAAATCAGTAATTGGCTTAAGGAACGAAGTATAACTCACACTCAAATTCAGCGTTTATTATTAGCAGAAGGTGTAAGAGTGAGCACTCGAAGTATTAACAGATACATAAAAAAAGAATTTCCTAAAGTACCTAAAAGCACTATTCATATAAAAACTGAACCTGGACAAGAGGGGCAAGTAGATTTTGGTCATGTAGGAAAAATGCAGGATAGTTCCGGTAAAAATAGAAAGCTGTATGTTTTTGTCATGACATTATCGCATAGTCGTTACCGTTATGTAGAATTTACATTTTCTCAAGATCAGGTAAGTTGGGCTAGGCTACATATAAATGCATTCAATTTTTTTGGAGGAGTTCCTGCTCGAATAGTACTTGATAATTTAAAAGCGGGAGTAATTAAGCCAGATATTTATGACCCTACTTTAAATGAGACTTACTCAGAATTATCAAGATTTTATGGCTTTACAATAGATCCTGCTAAAGTCTACAAACCTGAGCATAAAGGAAAAGTGGAACGTTCCATTAGAATAGTTAGGGAGCAACTCATAGCTGGTAAATTATATCAAAATATCACTCATGCTAATACTGAAGCTATTAAATGGTGTCAAAATGAAATATCTCATAGAGTATGCCGTACAACAGGAACAAAACCAATTCATACATTTTTATTAGAAGAAAAAAAATGTATGCTAGAGATAGCATCAGGTATTTTTGATATGCCTATTTGGTCTATTTGCAGAGTACAGAAAGATCATCATTTTGTAGCTAAAGGAAATTTTTATTCAGTACCGACAAAATATATAGGAGAAGAGATTAGTATTCGAATTGGTCTAAAAACCGTTTCTGCTTATTACAAGCATCAAATTATAAAAACCCATCCAAGAAATTATGATAATGGCCAGTGGATTACTGACGAAAAAGATTATCCTAAATCAGCTTTATATTATTTAGAGAATACGGCTGATAAATGTTTAAATACAGCTAGAAGCATAGGAGATGCTACACACCAAATAATAGCTAAAACGGTTGATTCCGGTAGTAGAATTGGCTTACGTAAGGCTCAAGCTATTTTAAGATTATCAGAAACATATGGTAATGATAGGTTAGAGACGGCATGTTTACGTGCGGTTGCTTATGATAATTATGCTTATGAAACTATATCCAATATTTTAAAAAACAAACTGGATCAACAATTGGCACGGTGTTTTGGTGCCAATAAAGTTAAGAATATTAAGGATAGTGCTTATATTAGAGATTCTAAGGAATACAGCTCTGATATGGAGGCAAATTATGCCTAACAGCTTGCAACTTGATACACTAGTACAACAATTAAAGTTGTCTGGCATATCTGACAGTTTAGAAAGCAGATTAAGACAAGCCAGAGATGCTGTGATGCCATATGAAGAGTTACTCTCGATGTTATTCCAGGATGAGTTGGATAGCAGGAATCAAACTTTTCTACAAAGAAGGATTAGCCAAGCAAAATTTGAAGAAGTAAAAACATTTGAAGGGTTTGATTTAAAACGCTATTCACTGAAAATCCGACATGCAATTAATGATTTGATGACTGCTAAGTTTATTAAGGAAAAGAACCATGTGATTATTATGGGTCCAGTTGGCACAGGCAAAACTCATTTATCGCAAGCGCTTGGAATGTTGGCTTGTCAACGAAATAAAAAAGTAAAATTTATACGTAGCAACGAACTGCTCAATGAATTTTACCGTTCCAGAGCTGATTTTACTTATGATACTCTTTTTAAGCGTTATATAAAATTTGATGTATTAATTTTGGATGATTTTGGTTTAAAAACTTTATCAGCAGAACAGTCATCAGATTTATATGACTTGATAGCTGGGGTACATATAAATGCCAGTTTAATCATCACCACAAATAGAAAAATTGAAAAGTGGGCTGAAGTATTTTTTGATCCTGTTATGGCTAATGCTGCATTAGATAGAATAGTTAACAATGCTTACAGAATTCTGTTAGAAGGCGATTCTTATAGAAAAAACTTTACACCTAAATTTAATATGGAGGATGACAAATTGCAGCAAAAAAGTTAGTATAAAATGGACTTCTCTTCTGGCGCAGAGGTGGACTAAAATACCTGGCGCACAACAAAAAGACCATAAGGATTTATATGACCTGAAAATAATGGTGTTAATGCTCTATAATCTTCAGGCGTAAATCTATTTTGCCAATGTGGTTGTGATAATATTTGTTGAATAATTAGGGTGTTGATATAAACCATACATACCTGCAACAGATGTAAACACAACACCGATAATTCCTGATCTTCAATATTGTTCGTTGCAATTTGGCCAAGTTTACCATAAAAAATAAAATCCATTACACTATTAAGGCGTTCAACAACATTTAGCCCTTCATTAATTTCAATACGCAAGCTCTCCGAAGCTAAATATTTACACAAGAATATAGTTTTATTGGCCCTGCCTAGCTCTACCAACGCCCTATATACAGGATGAGTATAATTATTATTACTGAATCTTTTGATTAATACAGATGGTGTAACTATCCCTAGTTTTAGAGCAACCATATGTTTTACGATTTCATCGTAATTATCTTCTATTAATTGCCAATTAATGCTTCCTTTTAGAACCTCTACAATATTTTTATATTTGTTTTTGTCTTCAGAATCAACGTAATATAATTTTTGCTTATTGATTGCCTTTAGTCTTGGGTATAGAGCAAAATGCAATAAATAACTAACAGCAAAACCTATCACGCTTTGTCCATGTGTATCAACAAATACAAGATTCATATCCATGTCAGTATCATGATCAATAATACCTTTTATCATGCTACCTACTTCTGACGAGCTGCAATCCTTTAATTGCGAGTAAATACATAATGATTTCTTGTCAACATGCCAATAAATCATTACTCCTTTTTTTCTATAACGAAAATGCCATTCGCTCATTAGATTTTGATCCCAAGCAAATAAATGAGTTGAATCACATGCCACCGTTGTAGTGGCTTCTCCCCAAACGTCAGGATCGCGTATTTTTAAAACATTATTTACCAGTATACGAATAGCATTTCTAATGTTTACAGCATTAATATGGCGTTTTTTTACGTAGCGTAAATCACTATAATTCACATCATCATTAGCGATGCTAATCCTTTTTAATCCAGTGTTGCTGCCGATACCAAATATACATAATAGTAATCTTTTTTGTAAATCAGAACTATTTATGTTACTGCCTTTTCCAATAGTTTCAAGCGTCTTGGTAAAATTAATTCTTAAATCACATTCTTTTAAAATATCAATTAAGTGTATGCTTGAGCATTTATTATTTATTTCTTGCTGTAACTTAATAATATTGTCAGGTTCATCCTGTGGGTCTGAAGGAGTCAGTTTTATATTGTTACCGACCTTACTTTTTTTAATCTGTACAAGCTTATTATTGGGGATATTTGTATTTAATATATCTAAGTTGTTTGCAAGTGAAGTCTTTAATTTGACTATAAACTCCTTAGGTGCTAGAGGTAAATCCAGTAATTCATAATATGCTTCTCGTTTTTGGGTAAAGTCCTTTGGCAAGTCTTTACTTGGATTTCTGTAACGGTAACTTTTATCAACCCAAATAGCTTTAAAACCAAGAAATTCTTTAAGCTGTTCCAGTACAGCTAGTTCGTAATTATATTTATTGATCCGCAACTGGCCTTTTTCTACTGTAACTGTTATATTATACCAGTTCTGGGCTATAACTCCACTCAGTGGTGGTATATTAATATAGTAAGCTAACTCTGATTCATTCCAGTACTTGTTGATAAAACGAATCGCATTTAAGATAGGTTTGCAATCAATATGATCTTCTGACATTTGTAATACTCTCAAAATGCTGAGTAAACTGCCTCTATTGCCATAAGCATAGGTTGTATGCATTTTTTCTCGCACTTGATCCTGATACCACTTACTACCTCGATGTTGTAGATCCTCAATTACTGCTTCTAGCTTATCCTGTGACACTACGGGATAAACCTTCTCCTCAATAATACCTTTTGGATTCTTTGCATTTAGTACAGCCAATTTTTCTAGAATATCAAACTTGCCATCGACACGCTTAACTTCTTGAAGAATATAACGATCCACACGCTTTTCTGCGCTGGATCTCATCTTTTTAACTAGTTTAATCATTGTATCTGTTAAAGAATCCAACAAAAGCTCGAGTCTTATACGACAGAATATCGCCATGGTGGCATATTTTATA
>DASQMK010000361.1:0-2624 GCA_035645575.1 Metabacillus sp. | reverse complement strand
AGCACCACAATGTTTTGAAATTGAGGATCGCTTACGAAAAGCTTGTCATATTCCGATTTTTCATGATGACCAGCATGGCACAGCCATTGTAACAGCTGCGGGGTTAATTAACTCTTTAAAATTAGCTGATAAAAGGATTGAAGATATTTGTGTTGTTGTAAATGGGGCAGGTGCTGCAGGAGTGGCAATTGTTAAGCTACTTCTTCAAATGGGTGTAAAAGATGCCATTTTATGTGATACAAAAGGGATCATTTATGAGGGGCGTCCTGTGGGAATGAATCAATTTAAAGAGGAAATGGCCCGTATTACAAATATGCGACAAAAACAAGGATTATTAGCAGATGCACTTGTGGGAGCAGATGTATTTGTTGGAGTTTCAGCAGCAGGTGCTGTCACGAAAGAAATGATTCGTTCCATGAATCAGGATCCAATCATTTTCGCAATGGCAAATCCTGTGCCGGAAATTATGCCCCAAGAGGCAAAAGAATCTGGAGCACTGGTAGTAGGAACAGGACGTTCTGATTTTCCGAACCAGGTCAATAATGTACTCGCATTCCCGGGTATTTTTCGAGGAGCTTTAGATGTTCAGGCAAAAGAAATAAATGAAGAAATGAAGCTTGCAGCTGTTTATGCGATTGCTGGATTAATTAATGAGGAAGACCTTCATACCGATTATGTCATTCCAGATCCATTTGACAGCAGAGTGGCCGCTTATGTAGCGGCAGCCGTTGCTTGCGCTGCAATAGAATCAGGCGTTTCACAAAAGCATGTAAATGGAGAAGATATCAAAATCCGTCTATTATCTCTGGCAGAAAAACAACAAGCTTTGATTGCTCAATAACGTCTATTTTCTTTCAAAATATGGGGATAGAGACCCTTTATATTGAAACTTGTTTCCTTTTTAGGCTATAAGTTAGATTTCGGAGAAAAATAATAAAAAAACATAAGTTTTAGACAGAAATCCTATTATTAATAAGCTATTTATTATTCAATTTTTCCTCCATCTCGAACAATGCTATTTCAGCTACTATAAATAAAAGCGTCTTAAACCCTTGGGATTATTGGGTTAAGACGTTTTTTCATTATAAAAAAAACTAACTTAAAAGGAAAATTGTCATAACTATCTCTTAACTAACAAAAAATATCCTTACATCTTTTTACACTTTATTTCCATACTAAGTCATAAAGGAGTAAGGAGGTGTTTTAAAATGTCCAATCCGTTCGAAGCTATATTTAATACGCTAAAAATATCAATTGATGCTAAAAATGAACCCAAATCTCCTTTGCATGTGATTGAAGTAGGGGATTGTTGGGTGTATTTAACTATGGTAGAGGAATTTATTCGTTATGAGGAAATTGGATTAAACACAACTATTGATGATGAAGTTAAAGAAATGCTTACGGATGTACTTAAAATATGTGAGTCACACGTAAAAAGACTAAGTGAATTTATGAAAAAAGAAGGGGTTCCTTTACCTGACGTAACATCATCAAAACCTGACTCAGACCCAAATGGAGTTCCTTTAGGAGTTAAGTTAACGGATGATGAAATTACAAATGGCGTATCTTTTAAGTTAGTAACTTGTTCACAAACATGTTCTAAAGCACAAGCTAATGCCGTTCGTGGTGATGTTGCTATAATCTGGACTCAATTCTTTTTAGAATGGGTCGCGTTTGGGGCAACTTTAAAAACATTAATGCGTAAAAGAGGTTGGCTTAAAGTTCCACCATATTATTATCCTCCTGGAACTATTCATAAATAAAAACCGACTCTATTCCTGAGTGGGTTTTTTCCTTTTCTAACGGACGATATTCAATCAATATTTCCATTGTTTTCAAAAAAAGTTTATGATATATTATCAGCATCACTTATTAAAAAGGTTTAATAAGTTTTTTTTAACACTTATTAAAGTGTTTTAATAAGTGATTTAATCAAAACTTATTAAAGTTCTTTAATAACTCTATTTAAGGCGGTGATCCATGTGAATACGACTCCACAATCGTTGAGAACTGAAATCCTTCGCACTATTCGTAAGTCTCTTTTAGAACTTGGAAGTGCAACAAAAGTAGAACTTAGCGATAAATTAGGAACTAGTTTCCCTACAATAAGTAAATTCTTAACCCAGATGGAAAAGGACGGAGAACTTTATTCAGTCGGCCTTGATGATTCAAGTGGTGGAAGAAGGGCCAAAAGATATACATACAATCCGGAGTATATGTTAGGATTGGCGATTTTTTTAGAGAGAACTGAGACAAATTATATTGTGTTTAACTGTTTAGGAGAAGTAAAGGATGTAGGTAAAACGTCAAGTGCATTAGAGGATGATAATTTAAAATTGTTAACTGAGTGTGTGGAAGAATTAATTGAAAAATATCCCAAAATAAATTCTGTAGCCATCGGTGTACCTGGTTCCGTTAATAATGGACGGATTATTTATATACCAGGGTATGAGCATCTTCAAAACTTTGATTTGAAGGGATACTTGGAAAATCGTTTCTCACTTCCTATTGTCATAGAAAACGATATGAATGCTGCAGTGCTGGGATATCACGATAGTAAGGCTAAAAAGAAAAATAAATCTCTTATTTATTTATATTCAGGTCAAAATGGTCCAGGCGCTGGA
>DASQMK010000360.1:0-1835 GCA_035645575.1 Metabacillus sp. | reverse complement strand
TTTACTAGTCTTCCAAACAGATGTCTTTCCTATAGCACAAACAACAAATAACACGGTTCCAACCGGTGGTGTAATCAGGCCAATGCCAAGATTTAAAATCATAATAATCCCAAAATGAACTGGATCAACACCGAGTGATGTTACAACTGGAAATAAAATTGGGGTCATGATCAAAATCAATGGAGCCATATCCATTGGTGCCCCGAGAATTAACAATAAAATATTGAGCATAAGTAAAATAAGAATAGGATTATCGGTAAATCCTAAAAATGAATCTGCTACCATTCCAGGGATTTGCAAATACGACACAACCCATCCAAATGCACCTGAAGCAGCAATTAGAAAGAGTACCATTGAAACAGTTCGGAATGTTTTCTTTAAGACAATAACCGTATGAGATAATGGTATATCTTTATATACAAAGAAAGTAATAATATAAGCATAAACACAGGCAATTGCTCCTGCTTCGGTCGCTGTAAACCAGCCGCTGAAAATCCCCCCAAGGATAATAACTCCCATCATAACGGAAAGCAAACCTTCTTTAATCACTCTTGGCACATCTTTTAATTGGATCGGTTCACCTTTTGGATAATTCCGCTTTCTTGCAATTACATAACTTGTTGTCATTAATGCTGCCAATAAAATGAGGCATGGGATGATTCCAGCTAGAAACAAGGAGGATACAGACACTCCGCCTGCTGCCACAGCATATAAAATCATATTATAGCTTGGAGGCATGACAACCCCTTGAATGGCTGCAGATGTTGTTAATCCTACTGTAAATTCCGGATTATACCCGCGTTTTTTCATCGCAGGAATTAAAACCGATCCGACAGAAGAAGCATCGGCAGCAGCCGACCCTGATATATTTCCAAAGAACATGCATGCTATACAAGTAACTAGTCCTAATCCCCCGCGAACAGCCCCGACGCATAATTGAGCTAAGTTAATCAGTCTTGTAGCCAGACCCCCTTCACTCATAATGGCTCCTGCTAGAATAAAAAAGGGAATTGCCATTAATGTGTAAGAATCTAAACTATTAATCATTCTTTGCCCTACAACAACCAAAGGAACATCTAAATACATAATTGTAAGTAATGATGAACCCGCTATCGTCAATGCGATCGGAAACCGTAAAAGTAACATGATGATAAAACTAGAAGCTAATATGATCGTAGCAATTGTCGTCATTGTCATGTTTTTAGTGTTCCTCCTCTAAACTCTGATGTCTTCTTGTATCGATTCCAACTATTGATAAAAAACTGTAAATACATATCATAATACCTGTAATCGGCATTACGATATAATAAAGACTATTTGTCCATCCGGTTGCCGGAAGTGTTGTGTGCAGCTGTTCTAATGTAAAGTTCCATCCACTTATGATTAAATAAATTCCAAATCCAAAAATAGCAATGTCTATTACGATATTCCATATTTTATTAAACTTCTCACCTAGCACATTTGTAAGGGCATCCATTGCAATATGGAACTTTTCTCTAAAACCAATTGCAATGCCCATAAACGCAAACCAAACCATTAGAAGCAATGTTATTTCTTCGGACCAAAAGAAAACAAAATTAAATAATTTCCTAGTGACCACTTGTAGTGTCACAATAAACGTCATAAGTGCAAGTGCAATTAAACAAATCCATTCAAAAATAGAATCAAGTGAAATCGCAAGCTTTTTAAGTTTTTTCACTTTTTACATCCCCCCTGTCTCTAATATTGTAAGGGTTTTCAAAATTATTTTTAATGCCATACTTTTTAGGTTTATTTGCAATATTTTTAGGTTTCTTCCATTATGAATATATTAGACTTAATAGATATCCCTTATT
>DASQMK010000359.1:0-7891 GCA_035645575.1 Metabacillus sp. | reverse complement strand
ACCCGACTGTTTACGGTAACTTTGAATTAAGCGAAGATACTCTGAATTATCTTGCGGGATTAACAGAAGGGTTTGTTGGTGCAGAAATCGAACAAGCCGTGATAAATGGTTTATTTGAAGCATTTTACGAAGAAAGAAGTGTCACTTTAGGTGATTTTGAAAAGGTATGTAAACAGATAGTCCCGTTATCAGTTACTCAGGCTGAGCAAATTAAAGGAATCCGTGATTGGGCGAATGTAAGAGCGGTAGCTGCAACACCACACGAAGATCGAGCAGAATATACGGAAAATGATGTAACGGTAAATAGTAGTGATGAAGGTGATATTAGAAAATCACGTGGTGGTCGTACGATTGACTTTTAATATTTCAAATGAAAGGTAGATGTTCAGGTGAGCATTGAATTAGTACTTATACCTGTAGGGATTGCTGTAGCACATTCTGTGGGATCCTTAATTGAAAAACATAAACAAGATAGTAACACATATAAAATTCAAACAGTAATGAAGCGCCAACATTTGTTGCAAAATGCGCTTAATCAATATGGGTGCGATATTAATGAAATTAATCATCAAAACTATCAAACAGCAGTAGGGGATATTAAAATCTATTTCCAACAAAATGATAGTGGTGTTTTTGAAGCGGTATTCGATGAAAGCGTTGGAAAAGAAGATGCTTTGGAATTTATTGATAACTTACATTCGGAGTATAGGTATTTAATCCAACAGGAAACGTATAAGAAGTTATTAAAGCAGGCTAGTAAAAAAGGGTTAGAATTAGAATCAGAAGAAATTCAGCAAGATCGGTCAATATTATTAACTTTTAATGTTACTAATCGAATCTAGGTGAGGAAAATGAAAGGTAAAAAGATAAAAATTAAACTAAATGAAGATGGAAATATTTTTGCGGAAACAATTGGAATGAAAGGGAAGGAATGCTTACAATATATTGAACTATTAGAAGAACTACTTGATGCAGAATCAATTGATTCTAATTTTACTGATGAGTACTATGAAACAGAGATACAAACAATTAGTCAAAATAACCAGTTTATAAAGGGAGAATAACAAATGGCACAAATCACTAACAAAGGAAAGGTATGGGAACTAAGAAATTCAATCTGGATGCTCTGGGCAATCCTGACGTTCGGAGCTTTAAATTATATTTCGCTTTTCTATGCTTCCTATAAAGTAAAGCAAAAAAAATGGTTTATTGCGGGCATCATTTATTCCATTATATTTATATTTACGATGGTTATAACAGAGGTACTTCCAACCGAGCATTGGTTTTATGATCTAACATTAGTCGCTTATCTCATAGGATGGATTGCATCAATTGTCCATGTGTTTAAAATAAGACCAGAGTATTTATTAAGATTAGAAGCAAAAGTTTCATCGGGGTATAAGGAAAAAGAAATTGAGTCCCTAAGGCGTAAGATTTCACAGGAATATGTGACAACTAGTCCGACTAAAAATACTCAGAAATCAAAAGCTGCTTCACAAGAACAGTCAAAAATGGTTCAAGAAGAAACGGTTAAAGAGATCAAAGAAACCTCTTCTGAAATACAGATTATTGATATTAATACGGCTTCTGAGCAAGAAATTGCAAAAGTACCTGGAATAGGCAGTATTTTTGCTAAAAAAGTGATTTCAGTAAGAACCCAAGAGAACGGTTTTAAGTCATTTGATCATTTTGTTGAAGTCCTTTCGGTTAAACCACATCTCATTGGAAAAATAAAACCACATCTAAAATTTCCTGAAAGCTTCAGTAAAGATCAAGTGAAAAAATCGGAAGGAAGAATTGTAGATTTCTGATGAAATTACTTATTCACCGTTATTTGCCATTAACAACTGTTGAAGGTCCGGGAAAGAGGTTTTGCCTTTGGGTGCAAGGTTGTTCCATTCGATGTGAAGGATGTGGCGTTCCGTGGACATGGTCTAAGAAGAATGGTAGAACCATTAGTGTTGAAGATCTTTTTCTAGAAATCAAAAAAAGTAGCCAGAACAACAATATAGAAGGTGTAACATTTCTTGGTGGAGAACCTTTCGATCAAGCAGAGTCATTAGGTAAGCTTGCTCTTATGGTAAAAGAGTTAGGATTAACGGTAATGACATTCTCAGGCTATCTGTACGAGGACCTAGAAAAAAGGAAAGAATGCCAAGCCTTGCTCAAAGCGACAGATTTATTAATTGACGGGCCGTTTATAAAAGATAAGTTAGACTTGAGCCGTCCATGGGTAGGTTCTTCAAATCAACGTTATCACTTTTTGACATCTACCTATAAGGAATTAGAAAATCAATTACTAACAATGGGAAACAAGGTTGAAATCAGAATTGGTAATGATGGATTAGTATCTATAAATGGAATGGCAACCCAGCAAACACTAAATGATTTATTTGATAAGAATGAATATAGAATATTCAAGAACAAATTATAACTTCTCAATGGGGACACAAAAAGTACATCTAGGAACATGAACATTCTAATTACAACATTGAATAAACTCATTTACATAAAGAAGTGTGGACCAGGGGGACAGGTCCATTGTCCCAAAGGATGACACATTTATTATGATAGAGAAAATAGGGATGGTCACCAGGACCATCCCTAAATTTGTAGCAGGGTTGATAGATTTTTGAATAGAAAGATTTATATAAGATAAGGCTGCAACTGAATATTGTGAGAATGGTTGGTTGTCACATCTTCTTTCCTTAAAGAAAAGAAAACCAACAATAACCCTTTCTTCTTATCCCAAAAAAACATCAAGCCGATAATAACTCATCCTTATTTCTGGCCTTTTTCTTAGTAAACAAATTAACAAACAGTGTAATCATAAATGCACATACCAAACTTCCTACCATCGCAATGATAAAGCCGCTCATATTATCTGAAAGGAAAGGCGCCATGACGGATGGAACATAAGCTGTTCCGCGTACATCAAAAAGACCAACAAGCAAGCCTCCTATACCGGATGAGACAATAGCTCCAGCAAAGATAAGTTTGTTGGAGAACATAAAGGGATAAGCTGCTTCCACAAAAGTACCAAATCCAATGTTAATCAAAAACCCTGGTGTAGCTACTGCGGCTTCTCCTTTATCTCGAGGTGCAACAATATTGGCTAAAGTAATGCCAGCGGATACCATGACTAAGCCGACCATATCTACCGCACCTAAAAAACTGTTTCCTGTACGTTCCATTTCCAATAAGACGATTGGAAGAATAGCAGCGTGATAGATTCCTCCGATGATTGCTGGCCAAATAAGCAAACCCGCGATCAATCCGGCAAGAATCGGATTCATTGCCACAAGTGAATCTAATAATGCTCGAATCCCTTCACCAAGCTGTAGTGCAATCGGAGCGAAAAGAAAATAGACGATTAATCCTGAGATTAAACCGGCAATCCCACCGGCAGCAATATTGACAGTCGTAGCTGGAAACTTCCATTCCACACATTTTCTGAAAATATATTGAACTAAAAGCCCTGCACCAATCCCACCAATAATTCCACCAATAATTCCGCCGTTTGTGGACAATACCCCCGCCACAATACCGGCAACGATGGAAACATCATCAAGATCAGCTACTTGCTTTGCAGCAATAACAGCAAGAATAATTGGAAGGGCATTGATCATCAAATCAAAAACATCCCCAAGCATCGATAATGCAGGAATCTTACTTAATGCGAGAACTAAAGCCATCGCAATAAAACCAGGTAAAGAAGCAAGCATCATCCCGCGAATATTGATCCTTCTCCAAGGTGACGTTTTTTGGGTATTAGCGGAAGCAGTTACTTTCCCGATAATCGGACGGTAAGAAATCCCCCAATGCTTACTTAATGATGTAATAAAGGTTACTGCACGAGTTCGATTAGTCGTTCCAGTCGTTCCCGATGTGGAAATGACATTGACCCCTTTTGAACTAATTGTTGCCATGGAAGTACCGCCAGTCCCTGTTGCGGGCAGATTCATTTTTGCTGCAGCTTCGACTGATTTCTTGTTAGCACCATTAGGATCAGCACTCATGAAAATTAGCCCATCAATCTCTCCATTTTCAATTTTTTCTGAAATTTCTAGATCTGTTTTGACTGCTTCCTCATTGACCTCTTTTAATGTTCCCTCCAGTTTTATATATGGTTCATTCGAATGTTCATCCCAGCTATATAGGGTGGCTTCTGTTGTTTCTTTCACTGAATCCATCGAGCCTTTTGCTGCAATAAACTGTAGAGAACTGCACTCCATCCCTGCTGCTTCTAGTTGCAAGAGAAGTTCGCCAAGAAGTTTCTCTGGTTCTTTCCCACCGAGAGAATAAAGATTCCCTCCACTGCTGCCAAGGATAGCCACTTTCTTTTTCATCATTGATACCCCCAAAATCATTTAATATATATTTATATTATAATTTAGTGTTTTAATTAATTAAAGTGATGATGTAGTAAAATGTGAAATGGTAGTAAATAAATTGTAGCAATAGTTCCTGTCATTCTTATATTCCGCACAGGGAAGTATGACACCACCTAGAATTTTCATTCCTAAATAAATTTTAATTGAAAAATTTTTTATTTTTCACGCTACTCCCTCCCTAAAAATCCCTATATAAACGGTGGAAGATGAAATTCCGACCTTACATAATGATGGGGAGAGAGTAAACATGGAAAAGCTGAACTACGACACGATCCAAAAGTATCAGTCATTTGAAACAATCGATGAAATGGACCAATCAGTTCGAGGATTTTTATATAAGCATAAGGGGGAGTTATCAGAGGGAACGTTAGCTGTTCTTCATCTGATCTGGAAGCATTCTGTGAAAGTTGTAGGAGTTTCCTTTGCAAAATATGATTATATTGCTGAGCAAGTTAAGTTAAGTAAGCGTACGGTGATTCGAGCTGTGAAAGTGTTAGAGGAGAAAGGGATCGTAAAGAAGGTTCCTACCGCAAGAATGAATGGGAAGCAGGGGGTTAATCTTTTGGTCATTCAAGCATATGAATCCATCGAAGCGATGAAAACTACTATGTCACCCCAGGATGTCACTGCACCTGTCACTCCTAATAAAACAGAGAATAAACAAAGCTCACTCTGTGAGAAAAAAACAAAAGAACGAAATAACGTAGAGGCATGTGAACCAACATTGCATGAGTTAGATGCCAGCTATCTACCTGAATCCATTCCAGAAGAATTCAAAAAAGCAGCACAACCATTTTTTAATGCAGTGGATATACATAATTTATGGAACCGAGTAATGATGGTTTATAACAAATTTGATCATGGCAGACCAATTGATGATTTTATGGACTATATCATAAGTGCATTTAAGCAGACTGTTTTTGCAAAAAAGATGGGGAAGATCCATACAACATTTGAAGGGTATTTTTATCGGATTGTTCATGAGAGTTTTACTGTAAAGTTGCGTAGGGAGAGAAAAGGGAAGTTGTTTTGGGAGTTACATGAATTTTTGAGCGGGGAAGAATCTATCCCAAACTGAGGTTTGCTGAATAAAACGAAGAAGAGAGACACTCTCTCTTCTTGTGATTATTACATTGCTGGACAATGATTTACAGAGGGGCTTCCATTAACATTCATTTCATCTACCAAAAAACCCGAACTAGGGACGTTTTAAACTTGCCCATTATTCGGGTTAGAGTTCTAGTGGAACCTATATGTAATATCAACAGGATGTTATTAAAACATCATTCCGCCAAACATTTCTGTAATAAACCCTTTTAACGATTCAAATAACATATCTCCCATAATAGCAAGTGCAACAAATGTTAATACATATGTAATTAATGCACCATAAATGACATCAACACCTTCTTGTGATTGCTTTTTAAAGCTCGCAATGACTAAAGGTGGTACTAAGAAAATGCTAGTTAGAAAACCTAGTAACGCAATAAAATAGATAGTTTTACTTTTAAAATAGAGAAAATAAGTGCAATAGCTAATATAGCTACAGATGGAATAAGAAATGATCCGAAACGAGCGATAACTTCCTTGAAGTGTACATTTACTCTTCCTAATTTAACAGCTGCATATGTGAAAACAGCTACTAGCATGATAAAGATTGCATAGGCTAGAGCAGGTTTAATAACAACATCAGTGAACGGGACAGAGATATTTGTTTCTCCCATAAATTCACTAGCAAATCCACTCATTTCTGCAAAAAGACCCTTTAGAGCAAAATACAACATTAATGGGATAAAAATAGAATATAAAACAATCGTGATAATGCCGTTGATATGGTCCGTGGGGACAGGTCCCCCGTCCCACGAAAAGTCCTAAAAGAAATAATCGTGAACTTAGAGCTTAAAAAATAAGAAAATTAACACCAAAACAGTAGAGGTTAAGTTTACAGGGAGAAGTGTTCAGGCACTTCTCCTTTTTCTTATATTCTCATTATAAGAATACACCTAACTTACCGTGGAACTGCATAACAGATATAGACTGTTTCAATTATTCATTTAACTCCTTTATAATGTAAGTAGTTAAAAAAAGACTATAATAGGAGATATTTGACGATGCTTATTCAATGTACAAGGAAGCTATTAGAGCAGCTTAATATAAAGTCTGATTCTCACGTAGAAGAAAACCCGCTTTTTTCTTGGCATGCTCATTTCCTTCTTGTCAACCGTAGAAAAGCGGTTGTACTCGTAAATGATCTTGCAAGATATGTCATTGTTTTGCATGGACTTAAAGCAAAGGATTATAAAAGCTTTGATCAATTATTAGTAGAGGCAATTCGAGAAACATTTGAAGCTGAGGGAATAAGGGATGATGTACTTGATAAGTATCTTACTCATTCAATGGAAATCACTTATTCGAAAACAAAGGACCGTACTTCTGTAGCGAGGTTAAATAAGGCTTGCGAAACGATCTATTTCTATCAGGACTTACTGGATCATGATGATGTTATTAATACTGAGTTAAGTAAACGTGTCAGTCGTAGTTTGGTTGGAGATGGGAAAAATAAATATATTCGACCGAATGAAGAATTGTATAAGAAACTTGAGGAATTTGTAGGTCACCCTATTTTTATGACAAAAGCGGTTCAACTTAAGGTGGTGCTAAAGCTTGAAGATCATCATGTTTGGCGTCGAATCGTTGTTCCAATTAATCATTCATTTGAAGAATTGCATGATATTCTTCAGACAACCTTCGGATGGAAAAATCACCATCTTCATGAATTTGTGATTTATGAAGAGAATGACAGTGAGTATCACCCCATTATGAATCTTGTCTGTGATATAGAGGCCTTTGCATATCCAAAGAAAACGGAAATGAGGCTTGAAACAGATGTGAAAATATCAGAGTATATCCCTACATATAAGAAAATAAAATACACCTATGATTTTGGAGACAATTGGCAGCATGATATCGAAGTTGAAGAGATAATAGGTGATTATCATGTCAATTATCCTACTTGTCTTGAAGGGGAAGGAAATACCCCACCTGAGGATGTTGGTGGAATTTATGGATACAAGGAGTTTCTATCGATTCTGGCAAATCCACAGCATCCGGATTATAACCAAATGGTTAGGTGGGGAAGAATGCAAGGATATAAGAATTTTGACATTGTGATGATAAACGGAATTCTTAAGAATAGATAGGGGGGACAAGTTGTCCCTCCTTCCCAAAATTTCCTGGATAAAAAAATCCATTTTTACCACAATAAGAATAAAACAACACAACGGAGATACGTATGACAAATAAAAACGTTCAAGAAGAACCCCCTAATTTTACATGGAGTGGACTAGTTTTCCTAATTGCCTTTTTGGGGATGTATTATGTGATTATTTGCAGTTGTCCTATGTAAACTCAAAAGCACTTACTTCACTTTTCTCTCGATTTTCTTCAATGAATTCCTTCATCTTTAAGTTGATCCACATTGTAATCTTAACGCTTAA
>DASQMK010000358.1:0-10106 GCA_035645575.1 Metabacillus sp. | reverse complement strand
TGGAGGTTACCAGCCCCCAATTAGAAAGAAAATTCCTGTAGTAGGTGAAACAGGCTATGCAACACTACTACTTGGTGCGCAGTCTATGTACCTTTCAGGCTATATTTCAGAGCATGATTTAAAAATTGCTAAGAAGCTAGCCTTTGTGATTGCTGGAGGAAAAGTACCATTTGGAACAGAGGTTGATGAGCAATATTTATTAAATTTAGAAAAAGAAGCGTTCTTAAGTTTAGTAGCGGAAGGGAAATCCCAGCAGCGAATGCAGCACATGCTTGTAAAAGGAAAGCCGCTTAGAAACTAAAATCATGATAAAAAGGAGGTTTGTTGAATGAGAGAAGCAGTCATTGTAGCAGGTGCTAGAACACCTGTTAGTAGAGCGAAAAAGGGGACTTTATCTAATATGCGGCCAGATGATTTAGGTGCATTGGTCGTAAAGGAAACGTTGAAAAGAGCTGGTAATTATGAAGGGAATATCGATGATTTAATTATCGGATGTGCGATGCCGGAAGCTGAGCAAGGCTTAAATATGGCAAGAAATATTGGGGCTTTAGCTGGACTTCCTTATTCGGTTCCTGCTATTACCATTAATCGTTATTGCTCTTCTGGACTACAGAGTATTGCTTATGGGGCAGAGAAGATTATGCTCGGTCATTCTGATACGGCAATTGCAGGAGGAGCTGAATCCATGAGTCTTGTCCCGATGATGGGGCATGTTGTTCGACCAAATGCAAAACTAGCAGAGGAAGCACCTGAGTATTATATGGGAATGGGGCACACTGCTGAACAGGTAGCAACAAAATATGGGATCTCCCGTGAGGAACAAGATGCATTTGCTGTAAGAAGTCATAAACGCGCTGCAAATGCAATTCAAGAAGGAAAGTTTGATGATGAAATTGTTCCTGTTGAGGTGAACGTTCGAACGGTAGGGGCTGATCATAAGCTTCAAGAAAAAGTTGTCCAATTCATTCAGGATGAAGGGGTTCGTGCAAATACGACATCAGAAGTTTTAGCTACTCTCAAGCCGGCTTTTTCAATAAAAGGCTCTGTTACAGCTGGGAATTCTTCGCAGACAAGTGATGGTGCTGCAGCAGTTATGCTGATGGATCGAGAAAAGGCTGAGTCACTAGGGTACAAACCGATGGCGAAGTTTAGATCATTTGCAGTAGCCGGTGTTCCGCCTGAGGTAATGGGAATCGGTCCAGTTGCTGCCGTACCATTAGCGTTAAAATATGCAGGACTTGAGCTTTCGGATATTGGTTTATTTGAATTAAATGAAGCATTTGCCTCTCAATCTATTCAGGTCATACGGGAGCTTGGACTTGATGAAGAGAAAGTTAATGTAAATGGCGGGGCCATTGCTTTAGGTCACCCGCTTGGTTGCTCAGGTACAAAGCTTACTCTTTCGCTTATTCATGAAATGAAGCGGCGAAATCAACAATTTGGTGTTGTCACAATGTGTATCGGTGGAGGAATGGGTGCTGCAGGAGTATTTGAATTAGTTTAACTTTGGGAGATTACTGGGCTAATAGATCGCGGTTTGACGAAAACGAAAAGAGTGGGGGAATTTTTCATGTCAAAGGCAACGGATTCAGTGATTAAAGGTGGCAGCTTCTTAATTGAAGATATTTCATACGATCGTATGTTTACTCCGGAGGATTTTACAGATGAGCAGAAAATGATTGCAAAAACAACCGAGGATTTTACAGTAAATGAAGTTGTACCACATTTGAATGATATCGAAAACCATCAATTTGATAAGTCTGTAAAATTGCTAAAGCAAGCTGGGGAACTAGGCTTATTAGGGGCAGATGTTCCTGAAGAGTACGGAGGATTTGGTTTAGATAAAATTAGCTCTGCTCTTATTACAGAGAAAATTTCAAGAGCAGGAAGCTTCTCTCTTTCCTTCGGTGCACACGTAGGTATTGGTTCATTACCGATAGTTTTGTTTGGAAACGAAGAACAAAAGAAAAAGTACTTACCAGGTCTTGCAACTGGTGAAAAAATTGCAGCTTATGCATTAACAGAGCCAAGTTCAGGATCTGATGCATTAGGAGCAAAAACAACGGCAAAATTAAATGCAGAGGGTACACATTATGTTCTAAATGGTGAAAAGCAATGGATTACAAACTCCGGTTTTGCAGATGTCATTATCGTTTATGCTAAAGTGGACGGTGAACACTTCTCAGCCTTTATTGTTGAAAGGGACTTCCCAGGTGTGTCCACTGGTCCTGAAGAAAAGAAAATGGGGATAAAAGGCTCATCTACAAGAACAGTTATTTTAGAAGATGCTCTTGTCCCAAAAGAAAACTTACTAGGTGAATTAGGGAAAGGGCATGTGATTGCCTTTAACATTCTAAACATTGGTCGTTACAAGCTTGCAGTTGGAACAATTGGTGGTTCAAAAAGAATGATCGATGTCGCTGTTCAATACGCAAATCAACGTCAACAATTCAAAACACCGATCTCAAGCTTCTCTCTCATTCAAGAGAAACTTGCTAACATGGCTGTGAAAACATATGCAATGGAAAGCTCAGTATATCGCACAGTTGGTCTATTTGAGGATCGCATGAGCCGCCTGACAGATGAAGAGATTAATGATGGAAAAGAGGTAGCCAAATCCATTGCTGAATATGCAATCGAGTGCTCATTGAATAAAGTATTTGGTTCAGAAACACTTGATTATGTTGTCGATGAAGCTGTGCAAATCCATGGTGGGTACGGTTTTATGGCGGAATATGAAGTAGAGCGTGTTTACCGAGACTCACGTATTAATCGTATTTTTGAAGGAACAAATGAAATTAATCGCCTTTTAGTACCAGGAACATATTTGAGAAAAGCATTAAAGGGGGAATTGCCTTTATTCCAAAAAGCGCAAAGTCTACAAGAAGAGTTAATGATGCTTATGCCTGAGGAAGTTGGAGTTGGAACGCTTGAGCAAGAGAAATACCTTTTAAAAAATGCAAAGAAAATAGGTATTCTTATTGCAGGTCTGGCTGCGCAAAAGTACGGAAAAGAGCTACAAAAGGAACAGGAAGTATTAGTAAATATTGCAGACATTGTGAGCAATGTATATGCAATGGAATCAGCCATTCTTCGGACAGAAAAGGCAATCGCCAAAACTGGCGAGGAAAAGAATAAGCAAAAGCTTCTTTACACACAAGTCTATTGTCAGGAAGCCTTTAATGAAATTGAGGCACATGCAAAAGAATCGTTAATTGCTGTAGAATCAGGTGATTCACTACGAATGATGTTATCGGCATTGCGAAAATTCACAAGACATACACCAATTAACGTGATCGGTAAGAAAAGAGAAATCGCAGCAGCTATTATTGATAAAAATGCATATTTAGCATAAGAAAAAGGAGACAATCAAACTTTGATTGTCTCCTTTTTCATAATATAGCAATATTTTATCAAAATGAGGATATCCCTAATATGCCTTGATGATGATTTATGATAAGATAAAGAAAAATATTCCTTCCAAAAATGGAATAAGAGTTTATCTAGATGTTAACATGGAGGTGATACGAATGGCGTTAAATTTTTATTGGTATCCTAAATGCGGTACTTGTCGAAAAGCAAAAAAATGGCTAGAAGAACATAACATCGAATTTAATGAAATACATATTGTGGAAAACCCACCAACCAAAGATGAGTTAGCAAGTATTTATAAAAAAAGTGAGTTAGAATTAAAAAAATTCTTTAATACAAGTGGGCAAAAATACAGAGAGCTTGGTCTTAAAGATAAATTAGCGACAATGTCAGAAGATGAAATGCTTGAGCTATTATCATCTAATGGGATGTTAATAAAGCGTCCTCTTACTGTTGGAGGTCAAAATGTAACAGTAGGTTTTAAGGAAGAGCAATTTGGTGAAACTTGGAGAAAATAACAGATATCTCTTGCAACAGTGATAAAAAACTGCTAAAACAGTAATGATTCACCACGTTAGAAAATAAAGGTAATATAACCTATTCTAAGACATTAAAAAATGTTAAGAAACCTGGAGGTATGAGAACATGAACACACCTAAAGAACTTCGTTATTCAGAAGAACACGAGTGGGTAAAAATTGAAGGGGATAAGGTTCGAATTGGAATTACTGATTTTGCCCAATCAGAACTAGGTGATATCGTTTTCGTCGAGCTCCCACAAGTTGGAGACGAAATCCAAGCGGACGAGCCTTTCGGAAGTGTTGAGTCAGTTAAGACTGTTTCAGAGCTTTATGCACCAGTAAGCGGAAGGATTGTTGAAATCAATGAGGACCTTGATGATAGCCCGGAATTTGTTAATGAATCTCCATATGAAAAAGCGTGGATGATTGTCATCGAGCCCTCAAATCTTGCTGACGTTGAAAAGTTAATGACAGCTGATCAATATGAAGAAATGACAAATCAAGACTAATAAGCATGATGTGATAAAATATGGACACCCTATTAGTAAGGTAAAGGAGGGTGTCCATATGACTTTTCAAAAACAACGATTAGATATAACTGATCGAGTTGTCGGCAAATTTGGAGATGGGCAATTAAATCTTTATCTGGAAAAAGAAAATATTGGCCAAATGGTCTCAGAGAATAATTATAACCTAAAAGCAGGTTATGAGTTTAGTGATAGCCGCTTTTATCAAATAGCAGATGTTCTATCTGAACCAGATCAAAAATATGTCGACTGTGACGATGAAAATGGCTGGTGTTAATGTGGAAGCAGTGGCGTACACCACTGCTTTTTTCGCACTTATAACCTAATAGCATTCCTAATGGTGGTTTTCTTTGAATGTTTTTTCTAAATGATAAGAAAAAACATGAAATTAAAGGGAAACAACCTCGACAAATCGAATACGTTATAGAAAAGACTTTTTACTTTAAAAATAGGTGATGGTTATGTCGTTAGTTGAGGTTGAGAAAGTATTAATTGTTGAAGGAAAATCAGATAAAAAGAAAGTTCTAAATGTGATATGTGAACCAATTGAAATTATCTGTACAAATGGTACCATTAGCTTAACGAAAATGGATGAATTAATTGATGAGTTATTTCTAAAAGATGTGTATATTTTAGTTGATTCTGATGATGCAGGTGATCGATTAAGGAAACAATTCAAACGAGAATTTCCAGAGGCATCCCACCTCTATATTGACAGGGCGTATCGAGAGGTTGCAACAGCACCTGATCATCATGTTGCATCAGTCTTACTTAGTGCTAATATAGATGTGAATGCTAAATTTCTTTAGAAGGGTGCAAAAAAGTTAGAGTTATGATTGAGTGGAAAGAAAAAGAGCTTACGATACCGAATAAAGGTCTTAAGGTAATATACTTATTTACCCCAATGTGTGGTACCTGTCAGGTAGCTAAAAAAATGCTGACTGTTGTGGATGAGTTACTACTTAATTTGGATATTTTTTCTGTGAATTTGAATTATTATCCAGAAGATGCAAAAGAATTAGGAATTGAAAGTGTACCATGTTTGCTTATTTTTGAAGACGGGAAAATAAGAGAAAGAGTATATGCGTTTCAGTCGGTAGGACATCTTTATGACCTTTTAAAACAATATAATAGATAAACTGACATATTTCTTGGGAAATAGTGAAATTGCTTTAAGCAAGGGCAGAAACTGTCGAGTTTTATTTAAAGGATTCTTCCAATAATCAATGAAGTTAGTAAGTAACTTATTGATAGCGGGAGGATTTTTTTATGTTTATTTCTGATTTTATCACTGGCATAAATAAAGCAGAATTTATAAAACCGATCTTAATAAATAGAGTTCTAGTAGTTGAAATTAGGGCTAAACATAAGTCTAGTTTTTATCTTGAACTATCTTCAAGTGGATCAAGTGTGTTAGCTGCTCCTCCAACGAAGGTGGATTTTCTTATTGAGGGAGAAGAGCAGGATTTAGAGGATATGGTAGAAAATAAAATTAGCTTAAAACAATTAATTTCGCTTGGAAGTATTTCAATAAAAGGGTCATATCGCGATTTTCTAAAGCTTGAAGCACTCTTTAAATTAACTTGAAAAACTCTATTGAATTACTAGCAGAAGGCTTGTCGTAATAGTGTTTAAACGATTACAATAAAAGTAGTCTAAAAAACAGAATCCTTCATCAAGTGTTTACACCTATTTGTAGACAATTCAGAGCTGTACAATAGGGGAGGAACAAAGATGAGTGACAAGCAATATCGACAAGAAACATTAACAATTCACGGTGGACTAAAAAAAGATGAAATGACAGGTGCAAGGTCTGTACCAATTTATCAATCTAATGCTTATGTTTTTGATAATACTGAACATGCGGCCAACTTATTTGGATTGAAAGAGCCTGGTTATATTTACACTAGAATACATAATCCTACTGCAACTGTTTTTGAGGAAAGAATTGCCCAGCTTGAGGGAGGAGTTGGCAGTTTAGCCGTAGCAAGTGGAATGGCCGCGATTACATTGTCGGTGTTAAATCTCGCGGGTGCCGGCGATGAAATTGTATCGGCCTCAACTTTATATGGTGGAACTTATAATTTATTTGCTACAACTTTACCTAAGTATGGAATTAAAACAACTTTTGTAGATCCGAAAAACCCAGAGAATTTTCGGGCTGCCATTACTCCAAGAACGAAAGCAATTTTTGCTGAGACGATCGGAAATCCAAGCTTAGATGTACTTGATATCGAAGCTGTTGCAGAGATTGCTCATGAAGCAGGGATTCCGTTAATTGTTGATAACACGTTTGCAACACCTTACCTTTGTAAGCCAATTGAACACGGAGCTGATATTGTTGTCCATTCCGCAACAAAATGGTTGTTAGGTAATGGAACAACACTAGGTGGTGTAATAGTAGATGGAGGAAAGTTTGATTGGAATAACCCTAAGTTTCCTGGATTTATAACACCAGACCCAAGCTATCATGATTTAGTTTATGCTGAAGCATTAGGTGCTAAAGCGTTCATTATTAAGGCGAGAGTTCAATTGTTGAGAGATATGGGACCTGCTATTAGTCCGTACAATGCGTTTCAATTTACTCTAGGTTTAGAAACTCTCCATGTTCGAATGAAAGAGCATGTATCAAACGCAAGAAAAATGGTCGAATACCTAGAAAATCACCCAGCTGTTGAATGGGTTTTATATCCTGAAAACCAAAACCACCCTGAAAAAGAGTTGTCGGAAAAATATCTTCCAAAAGGCGCAGGGTCTATCATCGTTTTTGGTATTAAAGGTGGCAGAAATGCAGGGGCTACATTAATAAATTCAGTAGAATTGTGGTCACATGTGGCAAATGTGGGGGATGCAAAAAGTTTAATTATCCATCCTGCAAGTACAACACATCAGCAATTAAGTGATGAGGATTTGAAAAAATCAGGAGTTACAGAAGACCTGATTCGATTATCTGTCGGAATTGAACATATTGATGATCTAATTGAGGATCTTGAACAAGCGATTGATAAAGCCACAGGCATAAGAAGCTTTGAACAAGTAAATATATAAGTTTAACAAATAGGATGATAATAATTCGTGTCATCCTATTTTTTTGTTTGGAATTTACTTGTTTTTATAAAAATTTTGTTATAGGCTGAATTTTTCAAATTTTATAACAACTTATTTTTAATTGACACCATTTTTCAACACATGATACAATCACACTCGTATTTAAAATTCGACCTATACTGAATGACTTAATATAATAGATGAAACTCTTATCAAGAGAGGTGGAGGGAAGTGCCCGACGAAGCCCGGCAACCATCAACATTGTTGAAATGGTGCCAATTCACGCAAAGCAGCTGCTTTGAGAGATGAGAGAAAGGATTCTTTCGCGCCTTTCTGCTCATTTGGTAGAAAGGTTTTTTAGTACTATCGAAATATAAGTTTTTATGGATGATAGTATAAAAAAACTAAGACTTATCGCCATGAGGACTTGGCGATAAGCAAAGTTTTTCTAAACATTTTTCCAATACTTAACGACTAAAGTTTAAGCAATTTAGAAAGAAGGTGACAAGATGATAACATTATCAAATGTTAATAAAATATATGAAACAAAATCAGGTCAAGTTAAAGCTGTTAATAATGTGAATCTACAGATTGAGAAGGGTGAAATCTTCGGAATCATCGGATATAGTGGTGCTGGTAAAAGTTCATTAATCCGTTTATTAAATGGGCTGGAAAAGCCGACGAGTGGTGAAGTAAAAGTAGCTGATAGTAAAATCGATTCGATTTCTGGCGCTAATCTTCGAAAAGCACGTTTAGAAATTAGCATGATATTTCAGCATTTTAATTTATTATGGTCAAGAACTGTACGAGAAAATATTGCATTTCCGCTAGAAATTGCTGGTGTCAAAAAAGCTGAACGATTGAAGCGTGTAGATGAGTTAATAAAGCTTGTTGGTTTAGAGGGACGTGAAAATGCTTATCCGTCACAATTAAGTGGTGGGCAGAAGCAGCGTGTAGGAATTGCTAGAGCTTTAGCAAATAACCCAAAAGTATTATTGTGTGACGAAGCTACATCAGCTTTGGATCCTCAAACGACGGATTCAATTCTAGACTTACTAGTTGATATTAATAAGCGTCTGGGCTTAACCATTGTTCTTATTACCCATGAAATGCATGTCATCCGAAAGATTTGTCATCGTGTTGCAGTTATGGAAAATGGTGAGGTTGTGGAACAAGGCAATGTTTTAGACGTGTTCAAAAACCCACAAAAACCAATTACAAGAACCTTTGTTAAACAGATATCAGAACCTGATGAGACGAAAGAAGCAGTCGAGCATTTATTGAAGTCATATGATTCAGGAAAAGTACTGCAACTTACTTTTGTTGGTGAAGGAGCAGAAAGACCGTTAATTACAAATATTATTAGAAACTTTGAAATTGAAGTAAATATTCTTCAGGGGAAAATTTCACAAACCCAAAATGGATCATATGGGGCATTATTTTTACATGTAGATGGAGATCAAGAAGAAATCAACCGTACTGTAGCATTTATTAAAGAGCAACAAGTTGAAGTGGAGGTGCTGGCAAATGCTTGAACAGTTTCTTCCAAACGTGAAGTGGGAAAAGGTATGGGAAGCAACATATGAGACAACTTATATGACAGGTATTTCTGTTATCGCGACCTTTTTCATCGGAATTATCCTAGGGCTTCTTTTATTTTTAACATCTAAGGGTAACATATGGGGTAACAGTGTTTTTAATACGATTCTATCTGGGATCGTTAATATTTTCCGCTCAATCCCATTTATTATTTTAGTTATTTTACTTTTACCTTTTACAAAAATTGTTGTTGGTTCAATCCTTGGCGCAAATGCCGCCCTTCCAGCATTAATCATTGGTGCAGCTCCTTTCTATGCGAGAATGGTAGAGCTAGCTTTAAGGGAAGTGGATAAAGGCGTCATTGAGGCAGCCAAATCTATGGGGGCAAAAACATCTACTATTATGTGGAAGGTCCTTTTACCTGAATCACTTCCGGCGTTAGTATCCGGTATCACTGTTACGGCTATTGCGTTGGTAGGGTATACGGCAATGGCAGGAGTTGTTGGTGCTGGCGGATTAGGTGACCTCGCTTATCGTGAAGGATTCCAACGTAATAACTTTGAAGTAACAATTGTTGCGACAATCTTCATCTTAATTATTGTGTTTATTATCCAATTTATTGGAGATATATTAGTCAAGGCTATAGATAAACGTTAGGAGGAAAACACAATGAAAAAATCTTTATTATCCATTGTATTTACGATTTTTGCTGTCCTTTTAGTTGCTTGTGGTGGCGGTGAAGATAATGAAACACAAGAAACAACAGAAGGTAACACTGAACAGGAAACAAAAGTTCTAAAAATCGGGGCTACAACAGTTCCACATGCTGAAATCTTAGAAGAAGCAAAACCGTTGTTAGAAGAAAAAGGTATTGAGTTAAAAATTGAAGAGTTTTCTGATTATCCATTAATTAACCCTGCACTTGCTGAGCGTGATCTCGATGCAAACTACTTCCAGCATGTACCTTATTTGGAAAATGCAATCAAAGAAAATGGCTTTGAATTAGAAAATGTTGGAGCAATTCATATTGAACCATTCGGTATTTATTCTAAAGAATATAAAGCTCTTGAGGATCTCCCTGACGGTGCGAAAATTATTAT
>DASQMK010000357.1:0-1518 GCA_035645575.1 Metabacillus sp. | reverse complement strand
AGCTGTCCCAATTTCAAAAATTCTTTTTGGTTGCTGCATCGATAGAAGTAAAAGTAAGACTTCTATACCGACCTTCTCCATAATTGGCACATCATGTTGTTTCGCAAACTCCTCCATTTGCTTAACGTATTGTGATGATTCCGGAATTAAATTTTCTACATACGTTATGACATCTTGACTTAACAAATGATTGCCCTCCTGTTCATGTATTGCAATCATAATCTTTGTTTATAAATTTCGAGCATGTTTCATTCATATGGAAAACACTAAAAAGAAGAGCCCCATGATAGAGAACTCTTGTTTAGTCATATATAAAAATCGTCGTCCTACTAACAACTCGATATATTTTACCACAAGAAGAAAGGGAATGCGAATAGATTATCTGCGTTCCCTTTCTTTACCTATAAGAAATGTGCAAGCGCCTCGATCAATCTAGGGCAAATAATTGCCTATTTGCCTTCAATTCTAAATTGGCTAGACCCTAGAGGCAGTCTAAAATTGCGACGTTAATCTCCACGACTGCACTTGCACATCCTGTCCGATCTGAGGCTAGGCGCTGGAGCTAGACACCAAAACTAAGTGAGATTTTATACTTTCTTCTAAAATAAATTTAGTTGTTTGTAATATATTTATTCTTTGCCACATTATGTTCTTCAAGTGTTTTTGTAAAAATCACTTCTCCCTCACTTGTTGCAAGGAAATATAAGAAATCAGTATCTTCAGGAGATAAAGCTGCAGCAAGTGAAACTTCTCCGGCATTTGCAATTGGTCCCGGAGGAAGACCGCTATTTTGGTAGGTATTGTATGGAGAATCTACTTCAAGGTCAGCATATAATACTCGATCCTTGTGTTCTCCCAATGCATAAAGTACTGTTGGATCTGTTTGTAAAGGCATTTTTTTCTCTATACGATTATAAAACACGCTTGATATCTTTTCACGATCTGCTTTCTCTGTTGCTTCTTCTTCAATAAGTGATGCCATCGTAACAAATTGATGAACACTCATGTTTTGTTCCTGAAGCTGAGGAATATATTTTGCAACAACCTCACTTGTTTTTTTCACCATTGGTTCTAAAACCTCTTCAATGGTTGGCTCTTCTGTGTAATAAGGATAAGTAGCCGGAAACAAATAGCCTTCTAGAGCATATTTAACTTCTTTCCCGTAGATGTCATCTGTTAATAGATCAGGGTATTTCGCTTTCATTGAATCGATGAATTCTTTATTTGTTAATGTTGCAAGAACCTGTGCTTCTTCAAAAGCGGTATGATTTGCAATAATCGATGCAATCTCAGTTAATTGACGTCCTTCCGGTATTGTAATCTGAAAGGCAGCCTCATTCAGCACTTTTCCCTGTTTTAAACTTGTAATGATTTCTTGGAAAGTCATTGATTTGTTTAATTTATAATCCCCAGCCTGAAAGCCTGATTCATTTTTAAATTTAATATAATACTTAAATACCCGATCATCCTTAATGATGTCATTCTCTTCTAGAATTCTTGATATAGTTGAAACAGAAG
>DASQMK010000356.1:0-4180 GCA_035645575.1 Metabacillus sp. | reverse complement strand
AATTAAGATGAGGCCACTCCCCATATTTTCAATAAGAGTCTGAAGCCGATCCTGTTGCATTTCTTGGGCTCTTGTCATGTCTTGAAGATTTCTAGCTAATATATTTATTGACTGACTTAACATGCCAGTTTCATCTAGATGATCTTCATACGTCCTCGCTTTATAATTCCCTTTTGCTAACTCCATCGCAACTTTTGTTGCTGATTCAATCGGACGCGTGAATTGCGCCGTAATACGTACTCCAATTATAAGGATAATAATAAAAGAAATGCCTAAACTGGCCACAAGAATTGCCCACATCTGTTGATTCACTTTTGTTAATGAATCGACAGAAGCACTAATAATAACAACTCCGTCGCTATTAGACCCTTCAATTATTGGAAATCCATAATGAGCAACATCCTGGTCTGTATAATAATAGCCTTCTGTCCTTTCTTTCATTATCGGATATACATTCTTCATCAGGCGTTGATGATCATGACCTTTTTTTAAAGTCCCAGCTTCAAAAATAATTTGCTCTTGAGCTGAAATAACGGTTACGTGGGACTTATATTTTTCCCCCAGCTCATCAAGAAGGTCTTCTATCTCTTGATTTGTTAAATCTTTATTTGTCACAATAGACAGTGTAAGGTTTGCCTCTCTCATCATTTCTTCTTTAAATGAATTTAGATAATAGCTATTAAAAAGTTGACCTAATAATAAACCTAACCCTGCTAATACTGAAATAATTAACGTGATGAGAGCAAATAAAAATCGCGAACGGAACCTATTCATTCATCTTTGGCTCCTCGAGCTTATAACCTAACCCTCTTATAGTTTTTATATATAACGGCTTCTTTGTATTTCTTTCAATTTTTTCTCTTAAATGACTAATATGTACATCAACAATTCTCGTATCCCCGGCAAAATCATAATTCCAAACTGCACTAAGCAGTTGATCCCTTGTAAGAACACGACCTTTATGCTTTGCTAAATAGACAAGTAATTCAAACTCTTTTGGAGTTAAGTCTAGACGTTCTTTTCCATAATAGGCTTCATAGTGATCAGGTAATACCCGTAAATCGCCAATTAGTACCTGATTCGCGTCATCAATTTCATTAAGTTCTGGCTCAGAATGTGATTGACTTCTTCTTAATATAGCCTTTACCCTTGCTACAACCTCTCTTGGACTAAAAGGCTTTGTCATATAATCATCTGCACCTAATTCCAAACCTAACACTTTATCAAATTCATCATCTTTAGCTGTAAGCATAAGGATAGGAACCATAATTTTACGCTGACGAAGCTGCTTACAAACCTCAATTCCATCCATCTTTGGTAACATTAAATCTAAAACTAGTAAATCTGGTTCTTCATTTATACATACGTGTAACCCTTCTTCACCATCCATTGCTGTTAAAACGATATACCCTGCCTGTTCAAGGTTATATTTTAATAAGGTGGAAATCGATTGTTCGTCATCTACTACTAATATTCTCTTACTCATTTATAGGGCCTCCAAGGATATAATTTCCCTTCATTTGAACCAATCAGTCTATTTTATCTTCTAATGTATGTAGTTCTATTCTAGCGAAAAGATAGGATGAAGAGCAACTATTCGTTTCAATATCCGTAAATATAACTAGAAAAAAGTAACATACCATTTTCATTTATAAAAAGCTGACTCACAATGAGTCAGCTTAATCACTTTCCTATTTTAAAAATTCTCTAATGCTTTCCCTTCGATTGGTGTTATTTTATAAGGAGGGCTGACTGTTACTTTTCCTTCTAAGACAGTTTCATTTTCGGTGTTCTCTGCATGAACCCGAATGATAATCTTGTTCTCTGAAGTAAATACTTCACTCACTTCAAATAGAAATTGAATAACACTATAATGATGCAATGGCTGAAGAAAAGAAATCTCTTGTTTGACAATGTGGCTTCCAGGCCCAGGTAAATATTTTGATACTGCAGAGGTAATAATCCCTGTAAGCATGATACTTGGAACTACTGGTTTTTCGTATGGTGTTTGAGAAGCATAATCATGTTGTATATACAAAGGATTTGCATCATTGGTTAACCCTAAATAAAGCAGAAGGTCTTTGTCCTCAATCTTCTCAGTTAATGATAGTTTTTCCCCAACCGTGATTTCTTCAATATGCCTGCCAAGCTTCTGTTTCTTTCCTAGAAGCATATTTGCACCACCTTCATCAATTTTTATAAGGAAAGGCTAAGAATTAGTTAGTATAAAAAAGAAAATTGAGGTGAAATCCCCAACTTTCTTGATTAAATCTATTAATTATGAAAGGACCTTCATAACATTTCGTACAGAATCAGCAGATTTCTCAAGAGCTGCTTTCTCCTCATCTGTAAGGTCTAGCTCAATAATCTTCTCTAGACCATTTCCACCTAAGACAGTTGGAACACCTAGATAAATGCCATCAAACCCATACTCACCTTCAAGGTAAACAATTGAAGGAAGGACACGACGTTGATCTTTTAAAATTGCTTCCACCATTTCTACTAAAGATGCAGCTGGAGCATAATACGCACTACCATTTCCTAAAAGATTAACAATTTCTCCGCCACCTTTACGAGTTCTCTCTACGATAGCGTCTAATCGGTCTTTAGGAATTAATGTTTCTAAAGGAATTCCACCTGCATAGGAATATCGCACTAAAGGAACCATGTCATCACCATGACCACCTAATACAAATCCAGTTATATCTTTTACAGAAAGGTTTAGCTCTTGGGCAACAAACGTACGGAAACGAGCTGTATCAAGTACTCCTGACTGTCCAATCACTCGGTGCTTAGGAAAACCTGATTCTTTAAAAACTGTATATGTCATAGCATCAACAGGATTTGTTAATACAATGATTGTACATTCAGGAGAGTATTTTACAATTTCCTTTGTAACAGATTTCATAATGCCAGCATTTGTTGAAACGAGATCATCACGACTCATTCCAGGTTTCCTTGCAATACCAGCAGTGATCACAACAATGTCTGAATTAGCTGTATCTTCATAATTGGATGTACCGATAATATTCGCATCAAAACCTTGGACAGGACTAGCTTCAAGCATATCTAAAGCCTTCCCTTTTGTTGGATTTTCCATTTGCGGAATATCAACTAACACCACATCTGAAAGTTCTTTTTGACCTAATAAAAATGCAGTTGTAGCTCCAGTGAAGCCACCACCGATCACAGATACTTTTTTACGTTTAATTGCCATATCTAACATCCCCTTAATATGTATAGGTTTGGAAAAAGGGGCTGCTTATGTGTTTGAATGTAAACCATTCAAACACATAGCAAAACCCCGTTATTTTTTAGATAAGCATCAATTGTTATAAATTAATCCATATTCTTAATTAATTCATCGCCAAACTCAGAACATTTCACTTCAGTTGCACCTTCCATTAAACGAGCAAAATCATATGTTACAACTTTTGAAGCAATCGTCTTTTCAACAGAATTGATGACTAACTCTGCAGCCTCTGTCCACCCTAAGTGCTCAAGCATAAGAACACCAGATAGAAGAACAGAAGATGGGTTAACTTTATCAAGACCAGCATATTTTGGTGCAGTACCATGAGTCGCTTCAAAGATTGCGTGACCAGTTTCATAGTTAATGTTTGCACCTGGTGCAATTCCGATACCACCTACTTGTGCAGCAAGAGCGTCTGAAATGTAGTCACCGTTTAGGTTCATTGTTGCAACTACATCAAACTCACGAGGACGTGTTAAGATTTGTTGTAAGAAGATATCTGCAATGGAATCTTTAATGATAATTTTTCCAGCAGCTTCTGCATCAGCTTGAGCTTTATTTGCAGCATCTTTTCCTTCCTTTTCCACAATGCGGTCATATTCTGCCCATGTGAATACTTTATCACCGAATTCCTTTTCAGCAAGTTCATAACCCCAGTTTTTGAATGCACCTTCAGTAAACTTCATGATGTTTCCTTTGTGAACTAGTGTTACAGACTTTCGTCCATGCTCGATTGCATAGTTGATGGCAGCTCTTACTAAGCGGCTTGTTCCTTCTTGAGATACAGGCTTGATACCAATACCAGAAGTTTCAGGAAAACGAATCTTGTTAACTCCCATTTCATTTTTTAGGAAGTTAATTAATTTTTCAACTTCTTCAGAACCCTTAGCATATTCAATACCAGCATAAATATCCTCTGTATTTTCA
>DASQMK010000355.1:0-5616 GCA_035645575.1 Metabacillus sp. | reverse complement strand
ATTAAGTAGTCTCATTGACTATGTCCTCCTTGGTGGGTGGATGATTGAGTTAAACTTGGTTAAGTACTTCAATCGTAGCATAGTCAATGGGACTTTTTTGTGTTTAAAATGATTATTTCATACACCAGGAAATTATAAAATGCTTGAACTGTGGATAACTACTTCGACATCCAGCTCCAGCGCCTAGCGCCTCGAGGTCATAAGATGATTTAGAATTGAAGGCAAAGGACGCCTTCTATTCTAAATCATCTTATTTGCCCTAGGCTGACCAAGGCGCTTGCGCTTTTGTTCTTAACAAAATTCTTTTTTACAAACCTTCAAGTGTGTCCTCAGTAGAAGAAGAGGCTGGAACCTCTTCCTCAGGTTTAGGTTTTTTGGTCGTGTTATTGCTATTATCTTTTTCTTGATTTTCTTTATTTTGTTCAGCATTTGCTTCGTTTGTTTCCTTCTTAGCTTCCTCTGGTTTTGGTTTTTGTTCAGCATAATCACCAATTTTAATAATGTTGGAAGGAGAAGATTCATTTCCTCCAACATCAACAGCAACAACATAATAAGCAGCAGGATTATTTCCAACTGATATTGAAAGTTTGTCTGAAGATGGCAAACTAGCTACCTTTTTAAAGCTTGTAGAGTGATTTGCTGCACCATATACACGGTATCCTACGACATCATTGTCAGAGTTTGCTTTCCAACTTATTTTTGAACCACTGGCAGAGACACCGCTGACTTGTCTAGGCTTTGAGCCATTATCAACAATTTCTTTTCCTTCTGTAACAACTAAATTACCCAATTTAGATGTATTAGGCAACAATCGTTTAAGATCACTTGCACTATTAATATTATATTTTTTAAGAACTTCTTTCTTAAGCATAACACCTTCTTGGACAAATTCCGATGGAGCAGAAGGTGGTACTTTATATGCCCTGTCTTTTACGTACACATATTTTCCTTGTGTTAAGCTATCATCAACTTTTTTAGGAACATATTTGACATTAAATAGATCTGTCGCGACGAGTCCCGCTTTTTTGCATAGATCAGAGGCTAACTCTCCAGTTAAAGTACAATAAGAACGTTGGACGATACCACCTGGTGTTTCAAATCGCTTCTTAGGCGCAATCAAATCTGGTTCAACATCATGTGCTACATTCATAAGCTTTGCCCAGAGTAATAGATTACGTCTGCTATATGACATGCCTTTATAGTTTTGTTCCAATGGTTTTGGTGTATCATAACCAATCCATGTTCCAAACGTGACATTAGGGTTTGTCGCAACAAACCATGCATCAGTATAATTTTGACCAGTACCTGTTTTTCCGGCCCAATCAGCGTTAAATGAGAGATACCCATTTAAGGATGCAGCTGTACCACTTCTAATGACATCACGCATCATATCGATTGTTAAATAAGCAGTTTGGGCTGAGAATACATCATTTTCAACCTTTTCATGCTGATATATGACTTCCCCATCACTAGTTTCTATTTTTTCAATAAGATATGCATCAACAAACTTACCTTGGTTGGCAAATGTTGTATAGGCATTAACGTTTTCTTCAACCGTAACACCATCTGTCATACCACCTAGACTAAGGGATGCGATCTCATAATCAATTTTGTTAAGACTAGAAAAGCCCATTTTTTCTAAATAGGAGACAGGGTTTTGATTCATAATATTCATGTAAATTTTCGCAGCTGGAACGTTATACGAATGCTTTAAAGCTGTTCTAGCACTTGTTAATCCATGGTAGGCACCGCCATAATTTTTTGGGTTATATCCGCTTGTTATAGGAGTATCAGCAATGACAGTACCTGGTTGTACTTCTCCCAACTCCATTGCGGGAGCATAAACCAATAATGGCTTCATTGAAGACCAATTAGAACGTGGTGCATCTGTTGCATGATTTAAGTTTTCTCGATCAAAATCACGGCCACCAACAAAACTAATAATTTTACCAGTCGTGTTTTCAATTAGGATACCACCGACTTCTACAGGTTCTTGTACTATTTTCGTTTCACCTGTATCAGAATCTTTAACTTCTTCCGGTTTATCCCTACCGTAATATTCATATTGTTTAGCAACTTCTTGCATTTTGTCATATATTTCTTTATTTATTGTTGTATGAATTCTATATCCCTTATGTCTAATTTCGTTATCAGCAAGTATGCGATACTGACTTTTAAGATCTTTATCTTTTGTTAATTCTTCTTCTGTGTACCCGTCTTTTTGAGCAAGTTGTATTGCAATAATATCTTTAGCACGATCTTCTACTTCATAAGTTAGATAAGGATATTGATCAGTAGATGTCGGCTTTTTAGGTGTTAGATTTTTACGAATATCAAATGAAAGCGCTTGTTCATATTCTTCTTGTGTAATAAACCCACCGGTGTACATCCGGTTTAAGACAGTTTTCATTCGGTTAATTCCTGGGCTAAGATCTTCTTTTACTTTCCCGCCATCATTTGAAAAAGGTGTATATCCAAATGGACTTTGAGGTAAGCCAGCTATAAATGCTGCTTGTGGAATAGTTAAGTCTTTAGCTGAAACACCAAAAATTCCTTTTGCTGCTGCTTCTACACCCGCAATATTTTTTCCATTTGAATTACGGCCGAAATCAGCGATATTTAAGTAAGCTTCTATAATTTCATCTTTCTCAAAAAACTTTTCTAATCGTAACGCTAAAAGAATTTCTTTTGCTTTTCGATCAAAAGATACTTCATTTGTTAGGATTTGATTTTTGATCAATTGCTGTGTTAGTGTGCTTCCACCGGTTTGAACAGAGGCGTTTGTAAATTCTTGAAAAATGGCACGCATGATCGCTTTAGGTACAACACCGTCGTGTTCGTAGAAGAGTTCATCTTCAGTTGCGATAACCGCATCAATGACATGCTGAGAGACGTCTTCTAACTGGACTTCCTCGCGTTCGATGTCGGCATTTAATTTTCCTAAATAGATATTCTGATCAAAAAAGACTTGAGAAGTCTCTTCATAGTTGTAAATATCATTTTTCATTTCTTCGTAAGAACGAACAGGTTCATCCTTTACAAGTGAAGCAAAATAACCGGCTCCTACACCCCCTGCAAAGCAAATACCAATAAGTCCAATGATAAGAAAAAGGAGAAGGAGATTTCCAATAACGTTGTATGATATCCGCAGACTTTTGGCAATATCTTTGTTAAAAGGTGAGAAACGCCTGTGTTTTTCTTCCTTTTTTTTCATAGTGCATTCCCCCAAATCTTACTTATTATAACATAGGAAAAGAAGAAATTTGTATGCTTTTGTCATAAAGATGAGAGATAGTTCATGCCAAGTGTTGACATTAGGATTATTTTATGGTTAAAATTGCTTGTGATTAGTATATGGAAAAGCAAAGATTGGATACAGTAATGACTATCTCACTGTTTATAGAGAGCTGATGGTTGGTGAAAATCAGCACATAGATATTCCATGAATTACATCCATGAGCTTCTTTTTTGAAAAGGTTAAAGCAACCTTAGTAGGAGAAGACGGTCTAACCGTTATTTTGCCGAGACAGGATTACATGGTGTAATTCTAAGTAGGGTGGTACCGCGGATTTTTTCGCCCCTTCAGTGATGAAGGGGCTTTTTCATGTTTTCTTCCCTTATAAGAAATAAGATAAATTGATAAAAAGGAGCAGGACAATGAGCGAATTATTAAATGATTTAAAGTTTAGAGGTTTAGTTAATCAAGTAACAGATGAAGAAGGCTTAGCCAAAGTTTTAGAAGAAGGAGATATTAAGCTTTACTCAGGTTTTGACCCTACTGCAGACAGTCTTCATATTGGGCATTTATTGCCTGTTTTGACCTTACGTCGTTTTCAAATAAATGGACATCACCCAATTGCACTTGTTGGTGGTGCGACTGGATTAATTGGTGATCCAAGTGGGAAAAAGGCAGAGCGTACTCTCAACACTTCTGATATTGTACAGGATTGGTCTAACCGTATTAAAGGTCAGTTATCAAGATTTCTTGATTTTGAAAATAAGGAAAATCCTGCCGTTATCGTTAACAACTTTGATTGGATTGGGAAGTTAGACGTTATCTCGTTTTTGCGTGATGTTGGTAAAAACTTTGGAATTAACTATATGCTTGCGAAAGATTCTGTTCAAACTCGAATCGAAACAGGCATTTCCTTTACTGAGTTTAGTTACATGATTTTACAATCATATGACTTTTTAAAGTTATACCAAAACAATGGTTGTAAGCTGCAAATTGGTGGAAGTGATCAATGGGGAAATATTACAGCAGGCTTAGAATTAATTCGTAAATCTGAAGAAGATTCAAAAGCATATGGGTTAACAATTCCTCTTGTCACAAAGGCAGATGGAACAAAGTTTGGAAAAACTGAAGGTGGAGCTATTTGGTTAGATGCTGAAAAGACGTCTCCATATGAATTCTACCAATTCTGGATTAATACTGATGATCGAGATGTTGTGAAATACCTAAAATACTTCACATTCCTATCCCATGAAGAGATCACAGTCCTTGAAAATGAAGTTGCGACAGCACCAGAAAAACGTTCAGCACAAAAGGCGCTTGCAGAGGAAGTGACAAAACTCGTACATGGTGAAGAAGCTTTACAGCAAGCAATTAAAATTTCAGCTGCTCTTTTTAGTGGTGACATTAAGCAATTAACAGGAAACGAGATCCTTGAGGGATTTAAGGATGTACCTTCTACTGAAATTGAAGAAGGGGAGATTGGATTAATTGATTTGTTAATTCAAGCAAAGATTTCACCATCAAAACGTCAGGCCCGAGAAGATATTTCAAATGGCGCTATTTATATTAATGGTGACCGTGAGCAAGATTTGACAAAAGTCATTACAAATGAAGATAAAATTGATGGAAAGTTCACAGTGATTCGCAGAGGGAAGAAGAAGTATTTCCTTATTCGTTATGCAAACTAAATAAACTGAAATGAGATAACTCAGGAGATAGGCTTGGGCAGTGAAAGAGTCTATTACCTGAGTTATTTTCTTAAAACAATAAAGTTTCTTTATTCAAAAAAACCTATGCCAAATGGCATAGGTTTTTCTGTTATTAACGAGAGTAGAACTCAACGATAAGAGCTTCATTAATTTCTGCAGGTAATTCAGAACGCTCTGGTAAGCGAGTGAAAGTACCTTCTAATTTATCTGCGTCGAATGTTAGGTAGTCAGGTACGAAGTTGTTTGCTTCGATCGCTTCCTTAACAATGTCAAGGTTACGAGATTTTTCACGTAAAGTGATAGTTTGACCAGGTTTTACTTGGTAAGATGGGATATCTACGCGACCGCCATCTACAATGATATGACCGTGGTTAACTAATTGACGAGCTTGACGGCGAGTACGAGCTAAACCTAAACGGTATACTACGTTATCAAGACGAGAATCAAGAAGAATCATGAAGTTCTCACCATGTTTACCAGCCATTTTGCCAGCTCTATCAAATAAGTTACGGAATTGGCGCTCATTTACACCATACATGTGACGAAGCTTTTGCTTCTCTTGTAATTGTAATCCGTATTCAGAGATTTTTTTGCGTTGTCCTGGACCGTGTTGTCCTGGAGCATATGGACGCTTTTCTAATTCTTTACCTGTACCACTTAATGAAATACCTA
>DASQMK010000354.1:0-4501 GCA_035645575.1 Metabacillus sp. | reverse complement strand
GAAGCCTATTGAATTATAATTAGTAAAAAAAGAGGAACCTTTTATAAAAAGGTTCCTTTATATGTATATGGATCTTTGTTTTACACTCAAACTTACGAAGACATCTTAACCTTTTTCTTTGTAGTGGCCCATTTACCTCTTGTTGGGCTGTGAACCAAATCGTTATATGCTAACACATTTAAATCGCGCTGTATCGTTCTAGGTGTAATACCAAATTCGTCAACGAGTTGCTGCGTTGTCACAGTTCCCCGCTCATTGATAAACATGTAGACTGATTTGATTCTGGTTAGCATACGGTTTGTTGAAGGTTTCAAAAAACCACTCCTTATCGTTTGATCGCACTGGCTATGCCTACTACAACCTTTCGATGACTGCAACTTCAGATGTCACTTCATACATATTTAGTTTTTGCGGTAAAACGTTACAACAATATTTTACACGATTTCGACAGAAATAATCCATAGAAAAGTTCCAATTTACACAATATTTACATTTTGTTTAGTTAGTAAACAAGCACGCGCGTACTTAACACACTAAATCTATATGACTACTGTTCTGAATAGTATGACAATAAAGTGAAAAAACATCAAGTTTTTTGAATCTTTTCTTATATTATTTCCGTATAAAAAAAGAGGAGGAAAGTGTATGAGTATGTTAGCAGTGAAAATTGATGAAGCGGGCTATAACGAAAAACAACCTGTAATTAAAGATATAGAGTTTCATATTCATAAAGGTGAAATGGTTGGGTTAATTGGACCAAATGGAGCCGGGAAAAGTACAACTATAAAGACATTGCTTGGGATTATGGAGTATGTGAAAGGGTCTATAACAAAGCAAGATCATTCCAGATATGCTTATATTCCGGAAAAGCCTATTTTTTATGATCACCTTACATTATGGGAACATTTAGATTTAATTGGTGCCATTAATAAGATAGACGATGATTTGTTAAATAAACGAGCGGGTACTTATTTAAAAGCTTTTAAAATGGAAAAAGTGAAACATGAAATGCCAGCTACCTTTTCTAAAGGCATGCAGCAGAAAGTGATGATCATCCAAGCATTAATTTTAAAACCTGATTTTTATATTGTAGATGAACCTTTTATCGGTCTTGATCCTAGTGCGATTAAAAGATTTTTAACGATCATGGAAGAAGAAAGACTACGTGGTGCAGGTGTGCTAATGTGTACACATGTTCTAGATACAGCTGAGAAAATTTGTGATCGTTTTTTACTCGTGTCTAATGGTGAAATTGTTGCACAAGGGACGTTAGACGAAATTCGGAAAAAGACAGGATTAGAGAATGGCTCGTTATTAGATTGTTTTCACTTAATTGAGGAAGGTCACTTAAGATGAGCGGTGTTAAGATATGGTGGCTACGAGCTAAAAGGGATTGGCTCTATCAATTTAGCATTTTTCGCTCTGTTTTTGACTGGACGGTCATTGTTTACCTGGTCATTCCAACACTTGTTTTTATTGGAATTGCCTATAAATCATGGTGGGTTTCCATGCCGAGTTGGCTCTCTCCTTTTCCTATAGAACTATTTTTTCTTATTTGTTTTTTCTTAAGTTGGCAGGGTGAAATTCGAACGTTTATGGAGGAAGCAGATCAGCTTGCGCTCCTGCAATTTCCAAAGATGATTTATACAATAAGGTATATAGGTGTGATCTATTCGTGGGGCTTGTTAGCCGGAAAATGGATGTTGATATTTTTAGGGTTATACCCTTTACTGAATCATTTTCCGACACTTGAGCCACTACATTTTTATCTTTTGATCATATTCTTTTTTAGTTTAAATATTTTACTTACAACCTATAAACAAGTCATTTATCGTCATAGTTTATTGAAAAGAGTTTTCGTTCATTGCACGGTCTTTATCTTACTCTCTGTTTTAATCTATTTCGTTCTATTTAAATCGATGAACGTATTAATCATCGTTATTTCAATTCTTTGTATTGTTTATGCCATCTGGCAAGTGAAAATCTATCAATCCCAACTAGGAACGTTTTTAGATGATGTTGAAAAGGAACAAAGAAATAAGGCGAAATTAATCACATGGTTATTTGCTATTAATCCTGAAGTGGCTATTCCTAAAGTGAAAAAACAAAAAAAACGCTCATGGATATTGTGGAGAAATTCTACTAGAATATTTCAAGAGCGTTCTCCGGAAAATGGTGTCACAGAACTTTTTATAAAAGCCTTTTTACGGGATAAATCCAATATATTTCGTTATTTACAGCTTATTTCGATTACAACAGTCATTGTTTTTGCTTTACCCATATGGTTAAAATGGCTAGTATTTATCGCTTTTTTCTTTTTCTTTCGTATATGGATAGGGTTATTGTTTCAAGAACTAGTAAAACAAAATCCATATTTATCAAATGACTACGGAAAAGAAGATTATATGTTTAAAGCGAAGAAAAAATGTGAAAATCGATTTGTTTATCCTGCAGTGGTTATAATCTTTCTTATGACGTCTCTCTCTACTGCAATGAAGATTATTTTTAACTACTATTTTTCGTAATTATTTTTAAGATATGCTAGGCTATAACCTATAGACAAAAATAGTTTACATGTTTACATAATAAAATTCATATATATGTATGCAATGTAAGGAATGGAATTATCGGAGGGAATACGTATTGATTATTTTAAAAAGTAAACGAGAAATTGAACTGATGCATAAAGCTGGTCAGCTTTTAGCAAATTGCCACAAAGAAATCGCTAAGATGATAAAACCCGGTATTACAACACTAGAAATAGATGCTTTTGTTGAACAGTATTTAAAAAAACATGGAGCTACACCTGAACAAAAAGGTTATAAAGGCTATGAATATGCAACATGTGCATCTATTAACGATGAAATATGTCATGGCTTTCCAAGAAATGCACCATTAAATAGCGGAGATATTGTGACGGTTGATATGGTTGTAAACCTTAATGGTGCACTAGCTGATTCTGCATGGTCCTATGCAGTTGGTGACTTATCACCCGAGGCAAAAAGGTTATTGAGTGTTACAGAAGAAGCTCTAAATAGAGGAATTGAACAATCAGTTGTAGGTAATCGTTTAGGAGATATTGGACACGCAATTCAATCATATGTTGAGGCTGAAGGGTTTTCGGTTGTAAGGGATTTTACTGGCCATGGAATTGGAAGAACGATTCATGAGGCACCAACAATCCTCCATTATGGTGAGCCTAATAAAGGGCAAAGGTTAAAGGAAGGGATGGTTATTACCATTGAACCAATGGTAAATGTCGGAGCTTGGGGATCTAAGATGGACGGTAATGGCTGGACAGCAAGAACAATTGATGGAAAATTATCTGCCCAATATGAACATACAATTGCCATTACGAAGGAAGGTCCACTGGTTCTAACAAAACAATAACTAAAAAAAGTAAAAGGACAGATCCATTTTAGGATTTGTCCTTTTGTATCTAACATAATTAATGTCCGCCAATAAAGGCAAGTTGGATAAAAAACAAAATCGCAAAGATATAGACAAATAAATGAACGTCTTTCCATTTACCTTTTGCTATCTTCATTAATGGATATGAAATGAATCCAAGAGCAATACCTGTTGCGATACTTGACGTTAATGGCATACTCAAAACAACTAGAAATGCAGGGAATGCTTCATCAAGCTCTTTCCAATTGATTTCTGCGATAGATCCCATCATTAAACTACCCACAATAATTAAGGCAGGAGCTGTAATAGCTGAAAGACCTGAAACAGCACCGATTAATGGGCTAAAGAATAAGGTAAGTCCAAATAGGATAGAAACTGTTAATGTGGTTAAGCCTGTACGTCCTCCAGCTGCAACCCCTGAAGATGATTCAATATAAGCGCTTGTTGGACTTGTTCCGAACATGGCTCCAACTGTCGTAGCTGCTGAGTCCGCCAAGAGAGCCGTTCTAGCTCGTGGAAGCTCATTTCCTCTCATTAAACCAGCCTGTTGAGCGACTCCAATCATTGTGCCTGTCGTATCAAAAATTGTTACAAGCAAGAATGAAAAAACAACAGCATATAAACCATGTGAGATCACATCTGTTAGGGCTGTAAAAGGATTTGTAACGATAATTCCTTCTGGTAAGCTTGGGAGTGAAACAAAGCCCTGATCAAATGAAAGTTGGCCAGTGAAGTAAGCAATAACTGCTGTTATGACCATTCCAATAAACAATGCCCCATGAATATTTAAACTCATTAATACCAATGTAACAGCAAGTCCAATTAGTGCTAATACAACTGATGGAGAGTGTAGGTCCCCTAATGCCACTAAATTATTTGGATCTGATGTGACAATCCCGGTTAAACGCAGTCCGATAAAAGCAATAAAAAGACCGATACCAGCTGTAATTCCATGCTTTAAATTGCTCGGAATTGCTTCGATAAGTTTTTTGCGAAACGGTGTTAGTGATAAGATGACAAAGATAATACCTGCCACAAAAACAGCAGAAAATGCTGTAGTATATGTGATGTTTTCATTTGCCCCAACGAC
>DASQMK010000353.1:0-5251 GCA_035645575.1 Metabacillus sp. | reverse complement strand
TACCAACATAATTTAAATTTGCTTCTGTTACACGTGCTCGGTGAATTTTCGCATTTAACATTGTACGAAACATATATTTTCTCCCCCAATCAAGATTCTTATCTATATCATCAACGATTGTTTTATCTGAATTCTAAACTTCAATCGTTATATTATCAATTAGCCTTGCATTTGTAAACTTAATCGCTAAGGCAATAATGATTTTACCGCTAATTACCTCTATTTCCTTTAATTGCGGATAGGATAATACTTCAATATAATCGATGACACCTGATGATTCCGCCTCTATCATAGATGTGATAAGATCAATAATTGCTTGTTTGTCTTGTTCCCCATTTAAAATAGCAGCTTCTGCCTTTTTTAAGCTTCTGAATAGAATTGTTGCTTGTCGTCGTTCTTCTTCACTTAAATAGACATTACGAGAACTTTTGGCTAAGCCATCTTCTTCTCGAACAGTTGGGACAGGAATTAATTCAATTGGGAAGTGAAATTCCTCAATTAACCCATCAATGACAGCGACCTGCTGCGCATCCTTCATTCCAAAATAAGCTCGATGAGGCTGAACTAAATGGAAAAGCTTCGTCAGTACGGTCGCTACCCCATCAAAGTGTCCTTTTCTGGATTTTCCACATAGAACATCTATACGATTACGAACAAAAACAGTATATGAAGGTTCATCTGGATACATTTCTTCTACTTGGGGTCTAAAGACCACATCTACACCTGCTTGTTTTGCAATTTCTTCATCGCGTACTGCATCCCTAGGGTATGCATCAAAATCTTCATTAGGACCGAACTGTAAAGGGTTGACAAAAATACTTAAAACAACAATATCATTGGCCTTCCTCGCCTCTTCTATTAGCCTCACATGACCTTCATGTAAAAATCCCATTGTAGGGACAAAACCAATTGATTGATGATTTTGCTGATAGCTAAAAATTTTTTTTCTAAGATCTTGCTTTGTTTCGACGACTATCATTTGCCAATTCCTCCATATAAGCTATGCAATACTTCCTCTTTCATATTAAAGGAATGTTTTTCCTCAGGAAATGATCTATTTTTCACATCTGATATATATTGATTAATTGAGGTCTGTACCGTTTCAGAGATTGATGCATATTGTTTGACAAATTTAGGAACATACCCTGAACCATAGCCAACCAAATCATGATAGACTAAAACTTGACCGTCAGTATTGCGCCCAGCTCCAATCCCTATAGTTGGAATGGATAATAATCTTGTGATCTCTTCTGCTAATTGTTGTGGAACACACTCTAATACGAGAGCAATCGCACCTGCCGCTTCGCATTTTTTAGCATCCTCTATTAGCTTCCTTGCTGCTTCCGCACTTTTTCCTTGAACTTTATAACCACCTAGAACATTCACAGATTGCGGAGTCAATCCTAAGTGAGAAATAACAGGTATACCTCCGAAAGTAAGCGCTTCAATAACAGGAGTTACACCATCTACACCTTCAATTTTAACAGCATCGGCTCCTCCTTCTTGCATGATTCTAGCTGCATTTTTCATTGTTTCATCCTTAGAAAGATGATAGGACATAAACGGCATATCAGTTACCACAAATGTGTCCTTTGCCCCTCGCTTAACAGCTTTCGTATGATGAATCATATCGTTGACCGTTACAGGTATTGTAGAGTCATAACCAAGTACAACCATTCCAAGTGAATCTCCTACAAGAATCATGTCAATTCCTGCGAGTTCAGCTTGTTTAGCACTTGGAAAATCATATGCGGTCAGCATTGTAATCGGCTCTTTGCTTTCTTTCATTTTCATAAAATCTTGTCTCGTTTTCATTATTTTCCCTCCTAATCAATAGGTGGAGCTCTCTTATTAAGGGCTCCCTATTAACAAAATTGTTGGGTAGTACATTAAAAGAAAAACTAAGGAGAGAAGATGAATGACCTGAAAATTAGTTGAAATAAAAGTACAGTAGCGCACTACGTGTTACTCATAAACATAAAAAATCCTTCTTATCGACAAAGAAAGAAGGATTAAAAGTTTTTATAGTCGAATTCATCCCTCTGTCCTAGTCCACTAATGGATCAAGGCAGGTTAAATTTACGCATATCAGTTGTTATTATTAGCATTTGAAAACATTGTATTGCTCATTTATTTTCTTTTAACGGTGTAGTTCTGCTTAAGATACTACCCAAGAAAAAGTATAGCAGAAAAAATTGCTAAAAACCATTATGATACATCACAAAGTATCTAAATTTGCATGTTATTGAAGTTCTATATCTGCGGAATAAATTTGTTTTACTGAACCGTCACTTGTTTCAATTAATAAAACTCCTGCATCATCAATTCCAATTGCTTTACCTTCCACAGAACCATTTATGGTTTTAGCCCTTATCGGTTTATGTAAGCTTATGGCATACCCTTCCCAGAGCAATTTGATTGGTCGAAAACCTTTTGATAAGTAGATTGAATAAAGTGATTCAAATTTCAATAGTATTTCTTGAATCAAATGGGCACGATCCCAAAGTTTACCAGTTTCTAGATGAATGGATGTGGCAATAGGGTGTAACTCTTCTGGAAAATCGGTTAAGGCCTGATTCACGTTTATCCCAATTCCAATTATAATCGAATGAACTTGATCGGCCTCAGCCTGTAGTTCAGTTAAAATACCAACTAGTTTTTTCCCATTAATTAAAATATCATTTGGCCATTTAATGTCAGGCTTTAATGGAGTGATCTCCTCAAGAGCTTGTACAATAGCTACTGCAGTTAAAAGGGTTAGCTGTGGAGTAGCTTGAACAGGAAGGTTAGGCCTTATTATTAGACTCATCCAAATTCCTGTTCCGCTTGGAGAGTACCAATTCCTTGCCATTCTTCCTCTACCTTTTGTTTGTTGTTCGGCTACAACAATTGTTCCTTCTACCGCTCCTTCATTCGCTAACGTTTGAGCTATTTTTTGAGTAGACGTTACAGTCTCTTCAAAATGAACATAATGTCCCATCTTTTTCGTTTTTAACCCAATTTTAATTTCATTTCCACTAATTTTATTCGGTTTTTTTGTAATACGGTAACCTAGCCTCCGTACTGCTTCTAATTCGTATCCGTCTTTTCTTAGTTCTTCAATATGTTTCCATACTGCTGTTCTTGAGCAACCGATATATTCGCTAAGCTTTTGACCTGATACAAAACCGCCTTCAGCATTTGAAAAGGCTTCTAGTAATTTTGATCGGAGTTCTGACTGCATGTTAAAAGCCACTCCTTTATCTCTGATCTATTATTTTCTATTTTCTTTAACAGAATCGCTTTTTCAACCTCTTCCATCGTTTTTGCTACCCAAGGTCCCGCCTCTTTATTTAGCCAAAGGATAAGGTCATGACCATTTATCGCTAATTGCTTTTTGGTTTTTATGGGTAGTTGATCTAACGATGCCTTTACTCTATTTATATTTGCATCTAATGTTTTAGGTTGTACTAAAATAGACCGGATCCGTTCAACAGAAACTGCTGTATCAGGACCAGCCTCATATAATAATAAATCTGTCCAATCCGTTTTCTGCAAAAGTAAATCAAGAAAATAGAGATTTTTTTGTACTAAATTTATTAATTTATTTGATAGTTTCCATTTTCTTAAAAATACGTCAACTGACGATGGTTCTATATATAAAGTCAATACAGTCCAAAGTTCTTCTCTAGATGTTAGGAATTCAAATTGAAAGGAAGAAAGTTTTTTCAATTGTCTTTCTCCTCCAATTAAACCAGGTAAATAGTTTAAAACCTTGCACTCAATTAACAAATTAATGGCAGTTTTAACGTTATCCCCTTTTAAAAGCTTTTCAATTTCAGTCGTTTTTCTTTCAACTGAGATCACATCAAGCAAATGAACATGATGTTTTATTGCTTCTTTTGTTTTAGAAGATAATGTGAAATTCAATTGACTTACAAAACGAAGGGCTCTGAGCATTCTTAATGCGTCTTCTGTAAACCTTTCTGAAGGTGAATCAACAGTATGAATAAGTTTTTGTTCCATATGGACTTTACCATGAAAATAATCAAAGACCTCGCCTTTTAGATCCATAGCCATTGCATTAATAGTAAAATCCCTTCTACGTAAATCCTCTTTCAAGGATGTAATAAATTGAACAGATTTAGGGCGTCTAAAATCTTCATAGCCTGATTCTATACGGTATGTCGTTACTTCATACTGCTCACCTTGATGTATGACAATAATTGTTCCATGCTCTGCTCCAACATCGATTGTTTTATGAAATAGTTTTTTAATATCCTCTGGTTTAGCAGAGGTCGCAATATCTACATCCCCAATTTCTCTTCCTAATAGGAAGTCGCGGACCGCTCCACCAACAAAATAGGCCTCAAAGCCAGATTGATGGAGTCTTTCTAAAATCGGTTTGGCTTCATCAAATGGAGTCTCCATTATTTACACCTTCTATTAACTCATAATAAATTGATTCATATTGAGAAACAATTTTGTCTGAATGAAAACGCTCTTTAGCTATATATACAGCGTTTTCTGCCATTCTATTATGTAAATCTTTATCAGAAAGTATTTGAATAGCTCGATTGGCTATTGTCTCAATATCACCTACGTCACAAGTGTATCCTGTTTCTCCTTCAATAATGACTTCAGGAATTCCACCTGCATTAGTTCCAATACAAGGGACACCACATGCCATTGCTTCTAATAGGACCAAGCCGAAGCTCTCTTTTTCTGATAGCAAAAGAATTAAATCACTAATTGAATACAATTCTTCTAGGCTATCTTGTTTACCAAGAAATAATACATGTTCAACAAGACCTAATTCTCTCACAAGCCGATTCACATAAGTCATTTCAGGACCATCACCAACAAGAAGAAGCTTTGATTTCACTTTTCTATGTATTTTTTGGAATGCGTAAACAACATCTTGAACTCGTTTTACTTTTCTAAAATTAGATACATGAATAATAACCTTTTCATCTTCATCAATTTTGTACTCTTTTTTCAAATGGATGGCATCCTGTTTGAAATATACACGATCATCAATAAAGTTGTAGACTGTCTCAATTTTTTTATCAGGGTGAAGCAGGTCATATGTCTGGTTAACCAATGCATTTGATACAGCTGTAACCTGATCTGAAGATTCAATTCCAAAGCGAATCATATCGGCCAGTGATTGATCATAACCAAGTACTGTAATATCAGTGCCATGAAGTGTTGTTACAATTTTTAAATCTTTCTTCACCATTTGTTTAGCCAAATAGGCACATATAGCATG
>DASQMK010000352.1:0-12150 GCA_035645575.1 Metabacillus sp. | reverse complement strand
GATAACTACTTCGACATCCAGCTCCAGCGCCTAGCCCCTCGAGGTCATAAGCTAATATAGAATTGAAGGCAAAGGACGCCTTCTATTCTAAATCATCTTATTTGCCCTAGGCTGACCAAGGCGCTTGCGCTTTTGTTCCTTTACACTATATTAGAATCAAAAATAAATTAGGAAAAATGAAAAAGTTGAAACTTATTGTATGTCTAGATCACTCTAAATAGTGAGAGGAGGGAGTGATGAAAAGATGAAACATGATCTTCACACTGTAAAAAGAGCAATTAATGGAGATGCTGAAGCATTTGAAGAATTGCTTTTTAAAGAAGAAAAAATGCTCTATTACAAGGCGCTTTCTTACGTTGGTAATAAAGAAGATGCGTTGGATGCTATACAAGAAACGGCGTGCAATGCGTTCCTTGCAATAGGGCAGTTACAAAATCCGGAGTATTTTTCCACTTGGCTGTTTAGAATTTTAATACGAGAATGTTATAGGCAGTTAAGAGAACGAGACCAAATGATTCCTTATGAGGAAAGCGAACTGTTGAAGAGATTAGATCGCAAGCAGGACGAAGAGATAGATTCTTTTCTTTTAAATGAGGCATTGTCCAGGCTAAATTCGTCCTATCAAACTTCAATCATCTTATTTTACTATCATGACTTGTCTATTAAGGATATTTCTGAGGTGATGGAGAAGCCGGTTGGTACAGTGAAAACGAATTTACGTAGAGCGAGGAAAAAATTGAAAAGTGAGTTAGAAAGGAGCTATAAATTAAATGAAAAAGTCACATGATCCTTTCGAGGAGTTTCCACAAAATCAAGTTCGTTCAGCGATCCGCTCGGGAATCGTTCAAGCTAAAGAGCAATTAGATACGCCTCGTCTAAGAATGAACAAAGGAAAAAGAAAAATAATCTATGCTTTGTGCAGTGCGGCAGCAGTTTTTGGAATATTGGTTTGTTCGTCTTATTATTCTCCAGCGTTAGCTAGCAGTTTATCTCAAATACCGATTATCGGTTCTGTTTTCGGGAATTCTAATCTGATTGGATTACAACAGGCCCAAAAAAGTGGATTAACGAATGAAATTGGGGAGACACAGACAGTCAATGGAATTTCCGTTACACTTGATGAAATTTTATATGATCAAAATAATATTACTATAGGTCTTTTCATTGAATCTGAGAAGGAACTTGATGAATTTTATTTTGGTGCAGGGATGGATTTTACGATTAATGGGAAAAATCCTGCTGGATCCACTGGGAGTTACGGTGAAGAGATCCTTTCGGCAACAACTCGGACTGCCATTCAAGAAATAAATGTGACTGAGGATATGCCGGAAGAGTTTGAACTAGGACTAATCCTACATGGGGAAAACGGGGAAAAATGGTATTTCTCAACTCCTGTTGAAAAAATCACTGATATTCATAAAATTCCTGTTCATCATTCACAGACGGTTGATGGTTTGACCCTTACTGTAACAGAAATGTCTTTTAGTGAAACAGGAGTAAGCATAGCTTATAAGAGTTCTGAAGAGGAAACAGATTTTGAATTAAGTCGCGGAGGAAATATTGAATTCAAGGTAGTTGATGAAAATGGAAATGAAATTACAGGTCGATCGGGTGGAGCTACAGGAGAATTGGTTAAGGATAGAATAGAATTCAAGAGTAGTAAGCAATTTGATCCCATTGATTCTAAAGTTACTGAATTAACAATTACACCTTATCTAGTCATTCCGTCGGACGGAGGAGGAGTTGAAATTGACGAAAATGGAAAGGAAAAAGAGTTAGAATTTAAAGGGAATCTTATAAAGCCAATTGAGTTTGACTCTTTTAAAGTGAAAATTCTACAATAAATTTATTATTTAAAAAAGAGCTGATATTGAATTTCGGTAAACTTTTGTGAGGTTTTAATAAACGGACCTGCTTTAGTTCAATTAGATATTACTTTACATCCATATTATTCGGAAAAAAGGACAACAACAATATTAATTATTCTTCCGCAAACATAGAATTAATTAATATGTTTATGACATAGAAAAACTATCCGAAATAATGAAAAAGTTACGACTACTACTATTTTTAAAGAGTTCCTATGAGTATCTAATCCTAAGCCAAAGTAAAAACCGTCTCATTATGAGACGGTCCTTTGATCTTTCATATAACCATATAAAATAGTAAAAGCAGGGGACAGATAAAGGAAAAACGCAAAAGGTAAAAATGATAAAACAGGTACACCTAAAGTTTGAGCAAAGAAAGCACCGCTGACTCCCCATGGAATAAGAGGGTTGATTAGTGTTCCTGCATCTTCTAAAGTCCTAGATAAATATTTTCTATCTAGCTGCATCTTTTCATAAAGTCCCTTAAAGGACTGGCCCGGTATTAAAATCGACAAGTATTGTTCACCAGTAAGTAAATTAACACCAAACGAAGAAGACGCAGTCGAAAGAATCAACTGTCCTTTTGAATGAATTCTATCAATTAACCCATTTAATAGAGTAGGAATGATTTTAAGTGAGTCAAGTAATCCTCCAAAAGCAAATGCGATCAGGATAAGCGAAATTGACCACATCATAGATTGTAAGCCGCCACGATTTAACATATTGCTTACTTGTTCATTTTCAATTGGAAAGGAGGTACCGTTTTGTAAAACACTTAGAAACTGACTGAACGAAATTCCTTGTAAGCTGACTGCCGTTATGCAAGCGGTCATAATTCCTACAATTAAAGAGGGGATAACCGGTATCCTTTTCACTGCCAGGATGATCACAATAATAGGTGATAATAGTGTTAAGCTACTAACTTGAACCTGTGATTCTATCATCAAGATCATATTTTTCATCTCAGAAAGGGAAGCAGCATCGATTGGTGTCATTCTCCCTAAAATAAAGAAAATCACTGTTGTAATGAGAATACTTGGAATAGTTGTGAAAAACATATGTCTAATATGAGTAAATAAATCAACAGCTGCAACCCCAGAGGCAAAATTGGTTGTGTCTGACATAGGAGACATTTTATCTCCAAAACATGCGCCAGAAATAATAGCCCCTGCCAACCATTCAATTGGCAAGCCGATTGCCATACCGGCACCCATAAGAGCAACCCCGATTGTGCTAACAGTTGTAAATGAACTCCCAACTAAACTAGAAATGACCATACAAGAAAATAGCGATGTGATAAGCAAGTAATGGGGATTAATTACGGTTAAAGCATACGCCATGATCGTTGGAATAGTCCCACTGCTCATCCAGGCACCAATTAACATCCCAATTAGCCCTAAAATAATAATTGGTTGCACACCACTTTGGATGCCCTTTACTATGCCTGTTTCTAACTGTTTCCATTTAAAGCCTCTAATAAGTCCAATGATTAAAATAACCATCAAGCAATTAAGTAGAGCGATATGTGGTTCAGTTTTTAATATAAATAAACTCGAAAAGATTACCGCTAAAATGAGAAATAAGAGCACGACGGCTTCCTTAAAACGAAACATTTCTTTTTCTTTATTCATGAAAGACTCCTTTATTCCACTCTTAATGGGCAGTAAGACCCCGACCTCAAGCTTCCCGAGTTTATAAAGAGGGTTGGAGGGGGATAACTGCCCGTAAAGGTCCGATTAGTTCAGCTATCCATCAGTGAGGGATGAAGAAAACCCCCACTGATGGAAGTTTCACTGTATAACTTAAACGCTTTTATGCTTTTTTGTACAAAAGTATTATACCAGTCTAATTTTATGTGTCAATTAGAATTATATTGATTAATAATTTTTGTTGAAATGTATTTTATTGGGATAATATTACAAAAGAAAAAATCAGTGGGTTTTTCCCACTGATTTTTTATAAAGATAGTCAGAGTATATTAGATTGTTTTTGCTATATTTTTTAATTGGTCAGATGTATCTGCAATCGAATGGATAGCATTTGAGACTTCATGAATGACATTTGTAAATTCGGTTAAGTCTGTTTTGGATTGCTCGCTTTGCTCTTTATGTTTATTCATAATGCTAAGAATCGTATCAAAGAATGAGTTCATATCATTCATTTGATCAGATCCTTTTGTTGTTAAGTCTGCCACACTATTAATGGAGTCAGAGATACTGTCAATTTGAGTGTGAATATTTGTAATTAAACTTGATACGCCTTGAACAGAATTTTTTGTTTCCTCTGCAAGCTTGCGAACCTCACTAGCTACAACCGCAAAGCCTTTTCCATATTCACCTGCACGTGCAGATTCAATGGCTGCATTTAAAGCCAGTAAATTTGTTTGTTCTGCAATCGAAGTAACGATGGAAACTACTTGATTAATTTTCTCGGATGTTTGTTCTAAAGACTTCATTTTTTGCAGAATTTCTACTGTGCTCTGTTCGATGAATGTCATTAATTTACTTTGCTTTTCTAAATCACTTTTTCCATTATGAGCCTGGTCCTCTGCGGTTGCAGCGGCTTCGAAACGGTCAATAGAGTATGAAGCAATTTCCTGTGATTGGGCAAGGATTTCTTGGATGAAGGCCTTTGTATGTTCAGTTGTCTCTGCTAATTTTGCTGCCAAGTGGTTCACTTCTGATCGTATTTGGTCCTTTTCTCGTTCACTTTCGGCACGAACCGCAGCATATTCATGATCATATGCTTCTAAGACAATCTGTTGTTCCAAACTAAATAATTTACTAATACTTTGAATAGCCTGGATAACTTCACCTTTTGTGTTGAAATGTGGTTCGATTGTATTGATGATTGAGGTAAGGAGCTGTTGGAATCCAGCCATATACCATTTTGCTTCAAGGCCAATCTTTACATGAATATGTGCAATTCTTCTCATTCTCTTAACATCTTCCAAGTCTATTTTTCCGTAAAACATCTTTAAAACATGTTCTTTGAGCGTTTCTTTTAAACGGTCAACAGAACTATGTTCGTTGATAATATCGATAAGACCTTGTCCTGCTTCAAACGAACCGTAAAAAGTACGAACAATTTCTTCGATGTTTTCTTCAACATATGGTTTAACTTTCAGTGCCATAGCAAGGTCATGCTTCGTAATCCCAAGCATGTTGATTTGTGAAAGAAGTTCTGGTTCATCTATTTTAAACACAACTTTTGATAAAAGGGCTTCTAGCTCTTCCTTGTTTGTTGAAATAGCCGCTTTTTTCTCTTTTCTTAATGATAAGATACCCATGAAAAATATACCCCATTTCGTAAATATATACTTACTAGGTATATCGGCATGGAAGTACAGAGAATTTAGTTTTTAGGTAAATAAAAATTAGAAAAACTTGGATAACTGCCAAGTTCAATTGGAAAAGTTATCTTTCTGTATGTCCTATTATCAATATAAATCATACAAAAAAAGGTAGAAAGTTAAATTCTACCCCTGGAAAGATAAGACTACTTTGCTATTAATACTGGAATGGTCGATAGTTGTGAGACCTTTTCACTTACACTGCCAAAAATCAACTTTTTCAATCCGCTAATATTACGGTTTCCGACAATAATCAAATCACCATTGTTTTCTTTGGCATAGGAGACGATTGCATCAGATGGCTCACCGTACGATATTGCTACATTTGCTTTCATATGATGATGTTGTAAAATACGTTTTGCTTCTGTTTCTAATGTAATTTCTTCCTGACTTTTATCCTCTTGAACTTGTGAAGAAGTTTCATCCTGTGAGACAGGGACAACAGGGTAATTTCTCATTTCTCCAACAGGGTAAGTGTGAATTGGAGAAAGTAATGATGTTTGATCCTTATCTGTAAGATGATTAAGCGGCTTTTCTTTTTGGATATAAATCACTGACAAATGAGATTCGAGTTTCTTGCTCATAGTTATTCCTAATTCGAGAGCTTCTTTACTATCCTCTGTACCGTCAAATGCTACAATTAGGTGGTTAAGTTCTTTCATGTATCATCATCCTTTCAAATTTGCTGCATATTTAATAAAATTTGCTCCGACAAATCTAAAAGATTAGATTAAGTAAGAAACTAATAACGACAATGGCTCCAATAATCAGCAAAATGGTTCTTAACATACATATTCCTCCAATCTGAGATCATTAAATTTTTGCTTTTACTATTGCCTGCACCATTGGTTTTTTCATTGATCTTGTTTTTGATGAAACGATCGCATTTAAATCATTAAGTTTTAAATGCGGATATGGTCCATTAATAATTAAACTTATTTCTTGTCCATTTTTTTTAGTTAATAGATAAGTAAAAAAGGTTGGGAAATTCTCAGTATTGATAACGTTTTTATTTTTTGTGACTAAGTAGATGCTTCCACTGTAGGACTTAGCTAATTGACTTATTTGTATTACTTGATCAATTCGTAATCGATTTTCGAATGTACATTTTAAAGTAATAGGTTTATTCATATGAATTCCTCCATAGAAAATTATTGTATGTTGTTTTCTGATTATTTACCTCCACATGTAAGTTGAGAAACCTATTAGGAGAAAAACACGACAAAAGTCCTTATTTCGTTCTTGATTTCTACGACTCGTATAATGTCGGATGAAAAGCATTCATCTTTTAAGATAAACAAGGTATAGTAGAAGGAGAAGAAATGGAAGGAAGTTGGGGATGGAAAAGCTAAAGTACATAAGCATGATGTCTGCGGTTGTGACACAGATTGTAGGAATCATTTTTTTATTTATTAACATAAAAATTGCCATTGGGTTATTTTTCGTTTATTTTCTTTCATTGCTTATTTTATTTATAGCGTTCATGAAAATTCGATTAGATGAGAAAAAGGAGGATGACAAGAATGATTATCGTGACTACTGAGACAGTTCCTGGAAAAGAGACAAAGGAATATAAGGGTTTTGTTAGGGGAAGCACTGTTCAATCCAAACATATTGGAAAGGATTTAATGGCGGGGTTGAAAACCATTGTTGGTGGTGAACTAAAAGAGTACACAGAAATGATGGAGGAAGCTCGTCAAAAAGCAATTGGACGAATGGTTGAAGATGCGGAGGCAAAAGGTGCTAATGCAATTGTATGCATGAGACTTGAATCTTCTGCTGTTATGCAGAATGCTTCAGAAATCATTGCCTATGGAACAGCAGTAACCGTAGAAGAATAAGACACGAAAATGAAGAGGGGCTGGTGAATACTAACCTATTTTCTTTTGAGGTCCCTCGCATAGGAAAATCGAATATAAAAACAAATATAAAAGCAGTGTGTTTCTCATATGAAATCAGACTGCTTTTAGCACGTTTAGAAGAAGTTTTATACTGTCTTAATTAACGAGTCAGTTCAGTTGAATAAACAAAAACCATCCTTTTTTTATTAGGGATGGTTTTCGAAGTATGTTAATTATTATGCGTTTAAAATATTTTTCGTATAAATACTGATCAAGCCTAAGAAGTGCGATGCATTAATTAGTTTTAAAAAATGTTTTTTACTTATGATCATATTCTTATCCATTGTTTATACTACACTTTTTTTGCAATTTCTTTTCTATTAGGAGCAAGAGGGGGCTGTTCTAACCATTTATTTTGCACCATTAAGTTATACCATTTTTTTGTAACCATTAGATTTTTTAGAATGGTACCTTCATAAGCAGTTACAAGGTCTATTCGCATAGAAGATGCTAATCCTGCCCCATTATAGTTTTGTGCGGCCTGGAATAAGAAACCAATATGATACAACATTAACTTATCGGAAAAAGGAGAGTCAGTTGAAGTGGTTACTTCAGTTTCCCAAGACTTTGGAACTGGTAAATTATCAGCTTGCATTATTTTTGAAAATGCTTTTATTTGACCGTCAGCCGTTTTCTCGGTATCAGTTAAGAACTTTCTTAGTTCTTTTGTTTGAGCGACTTGACTGAATGCGATAGAAAGTGTTTTAGCCATAATGCTTTTTTTAAGGTTAAAAGAAATACTAATGATTTCTATTGCTGATAATGTTCTACCTTTTCCGAAAAAACCATCTATGAAATCCTGGCTGGAAACATATTCCGGATTCTTAGCTGGATAAAATAAAGGGTCTCTTTGAAAACTTCCTTTCTCAAGCAATAACTCAATGGTTCGATGATACATCTTTTTTGCATCATTATCGCATGAATCATAAAAATACCTTAAGTCTTTTCTAACAGAAACAGCTAAAGCAGTGCTGTGTCCTAACAAGCCATGTAATGTCATGATATGTAAATAATTTAGGCAAAATATATCCGTGAACAATCTCGGTTTTCCTTTAAAAAGATCTGATTCAGTAAATCCAATTGGAACAGGAAACCCCTCGTTCTCTAAAAAGTTTACGAGTTGTTTCTTTTGTTTTTCGAACGTACTAATAGCATCCTTAAAAATAGCTTTAATGGATATGTCCTCAATAATAGAGAGCATATATCTATTTACCACATCTGTCATTGTACCGTATATATACTCTCCCCACAGAGTTCCTATTTCAGAGGATGTGAGTTTTACTTTATTGTCATCCACATTATCACCTCTTTATTATTATTAACCAATTAAGTTAGGGATATGAATTTTGTTGAAGGGATAGAAACCTTTCGATAGTTAATGTGGAATAATTTGGAGACCTGCCAGTAAGGTTGAATGAGGTGATACTTTTACCCATATTTTTCAAATCGACTTTATAAAATCAATGAAAAGGCAAGGCGCTCTGCGAACGAACGGGTTAAGTTAATGCATGTTTTAAAGCTTTGAGGAACCGCTTAGGTTTTTTTCTTTACTTGGTCCCAATAGTATTTTTGAGGAAAACGGACATATATTATATATTCATAAAATAAGGTATATGCAACAAATCCAACTTGCTTCCAATCAATTGCATCAAACATATTATTCAGCTCCTTTTCAAAAAGAAAGGTTTATGAATAGGGAAGGACATAAAAAGTTGCTTTGGTGAAGTATGAGGTAAGATTGCGGGATAGTATTTTATTCAAATGAAGATTTACTTTTCCCACTCTTAACGGGGGAAGTTTCACTTTATACTATATGGTCATAGGAACTTGTTTGATACATATTTCCGTATAATAAAAAGAGAAGAGACCAACACAAAGTGTTGGTCTCTCTAGCCAATTATATGAAATTGTTATTGTTGAGAAAAACCACTCATAGATTGTTGAGCCATTGATACTAAACGCTTAGTGATTTCTCCACCTACAGAACCGTTTGCACGTGAAGTAGTTTCTGCACCAAGGTTTACACCAAACTCAGAAGCGATCTCATACTTCATTTGATCAATTGCCTGAGCTGCTCCAGGTACTACTAATTGATTTGACGAATTGCTGTTTGAACTGTTTTGTGCCATCTTACATTCATCTCCTCATAAAAGATTTTTAATGGTTGGGTTAGCTGGATTTGCACCAACGTATGAAGAAGCTTGTCCTTCACAGCCTAACTCGGCGTAACCCATTGATAAGTTTGTATGTCTTGCTGTTGTTACTAAATATTATGGATAAATTTTAGAGCTATATTCATTTTTTTTTATGGTAATTTTTTCAATCCTTTGATATTAATGAGTAAAAAAAAATTTTTGATTAATTGATAATATTTTGAGTAAGGAAGATTGAAATTATACATAAAAAATGAGCTTAAAAAGACTTTCCTAGATTACATAAATGGTCGTTTATTTTGGGATTCTATCGTTATGAGATGATAAAAGGGGATGAAACGATGCATCTATGTCCTTTGTGTAATGGTCTTGGAACAAAAACAGTTCAGTGTCCAAATTGTCAAACAATCATGGAAGATATAGGAAAGGTCACAGATTATTTTGATGATTATAGTGCTTATATGGATATTGATATTATGAAGCTATATGACGGTCATGTAACTTCTTTAGAAGACCATCTGTGTTTTCATTATTTTTATTGTCCGAATTGTCAGCATCAAGAAACAAAATCTATTCAGGAATAAGAAAAAAGAGGGCTATATGTAGCCCTCTTTAAAAGATATTTATTTTTCGCCAGCAGGACGAATACGAAGTTCAGTTTCATTATCGAAGAAGTGAGCTTTGTTCATATCTAATGCTAAATCAAGTGATTGACCAGGTTTAACATCAGTACGAGAGTCAACACGAGCGACAAAAGATTGACCATCGATTTCAGAATAAAGCATTGTTTCAGCACCCATTAACTCAGCAACTTCAATTGTAGCTGTGATCTTAGAACCTTGTGAAGACTCGATAAATACAGGCTCATCATGGATTTCTTCAGGACGTACACCCATTAAGATTTCTTTATTCACATAGCCTTGCTCACGAAGATATTTCATTTTTCCTTCTGGTACGGCAACAGAAGTTTTTCCGAATGAGAATTTACCATCTGTTAACGTTCCTTTAAAGAAGTTCATTGCAGGTGATCCGATGAATCCACCAACGAATGCATTTTCTGGCTTATCATAAACTTCTTTTGGTGAACCAACTTGTTGAATAATACCATCTTTAAGTACAACAAGACGAGTAGCCATTGTCATCGCTTCAGTTTGGTCATGTGTTACGTAAATAGTCGTTGTTTGTAAGCGTTGGTGAAGTTTTGTGATTTCAGCACGCATTTGTACACGAAGCTTAGCATCAAGGTTAGATAACGGCTCATCCATTAAGAATACTTTTGCATCACGAACGATAGCACGACCTAATGCAACACGTTGACGTTGACCACCAGATAAAGCTTTTGGCTTACGTTGTAAGTATTGTTCAAGACCTAAGATTTTAGCTGCTTCGTTTACACGACGATCAATTTCGTCCTTTGGTAATTTACGAAGTTTTAAACCGAATGCCATGTTATCATATACATTCATATGTGGGTAAAGAGCGTAGTTTTGGAATACCATCGCAATGTCACGATCTTTTGGTGCAACGTCATTCATACGTTTTCCGTCGATGAAGAAATCTCCTTTTGAAATTTCCTCTAATCCTGCTACCATACGAAGTGTAGTAGATTTACCACAACCTGATGGTCCAACGAATACGATAAATTCTTTATCTTGAATATGAAGATTGAAATCTTCTACTGCTGTTACTTTATTATCATAGATTTTATAAATGTGTTCTAACTTTAATTCTGCCATTTTAAATTCCTCCCCATTTTTGAAAGCGTTTTAACTTGGTTTTATTGTAAGGGATTTCAATTGAGGAAGTAAACGTACAAGTTGCACGAAAAATACTAGGCTCATTTGTGCAACTTGTAAACGCTATCCTAATTTTCATCATGTACTAGAACATTTGCAAGAAATATAAAGACAGCATTTGAAAATGTACGGATGTCTAATCCTGTTTTTTCTAGTAATTTCTCTAGTCTGTATTGTAGGCTATTTCGGTGAATAAATAATCTTTTTGCTGTCGAAGAAGCATTTAAATTGGATTGGAAAAATGCTTCAATAGTATGGTGAAGTTCTTTATCTTCGATTGAATCTATTAAATGGTTGGATAATATTTCCCTTTTACTAGAAGTAGGTGCTTTCATGATTAGAAGTGGAAGAGCCTCGTAAAAACTCATGACTTTTTCTCGATTACTAGATCGGTGTAATGTATGAAAACAGCTTTGTTCTAATAGAAACTTCTTCTTTAGTTCTTCATCGTTTTTCTGAAGCTGTCCAATATATATAAACGGTTCAACATAAAAGTCTGTTGTTAGTGTATCACTTAAGTCTTTTAGTATTTCTACTTCGAGTGTAGTCTGAGGCTTGTCTTCAATCATAATCCCGTGTGATAAGCTTAACCAAATAACAAGCTCAGAGTTTATAATCCCTTTAACGGCTTCCTCAAAATTTTGTTTATCATCAATCGGCTGTTTTAAGAAAAAATAATAAAATCGAACAGATGTGTTTTCGACAGGAAGTGGTGAAGACGGCTCACTATCTTCTGTAAATAAAAATTTATACCACTTTTGTTGACTAATTGTAAAAGTATCTTCACTTACATTTTCTAATGGTCGAAAGAGAGATGAGAGTAATTCCTTTTCACTAGTATTCAAAGCTGTTTTTAGAATACCAAAAACTTGACCTACATCTGTTTGAAACCATTCATAAGTCGTATCATGAGGGATATATGTAGAAGTCATTGCTTCTTTAAAGTGTTTCATCAGATTATCTAGCATGAGATTGCTCCTTTTGTACTCGTTTAGCAAATGATAAAATTCTTGTACTGTGGATAAGCGTACGACATCCAGCTCCAGCTCCTAGTCCCTCGAGGTCATAAGCCAATTTGGA
>DASQMK010000351.1:0-1799 GCA_035645575.1 Metabacillus sp. | reverse complement strand
TAATGATGTTATTAGAAATACTTAGTACGTCTGTTTGATCAGCTCGATATTGAAATGGCTGAAGAAGACAAGTATTATGATATTTTAACGATAATGTTTAATGAAAATAGTTATGCTTCGCGTGCAACGCGTCATTTGAATATATTACGAAAATTAATTCCTAGTTTAAAAACTAAAGAAAATATATCTTGAACTGTTTTTTAAGATAGGAGAATATCTATATTTATTATTTCATAACTTTATTTGTTACTTGTGCTTTTGTTGTACTAACTGTTCGTAGCATCTTTAATGCTACTATAATTTGTATACTTTATTTTGCTAATTTTATAGAAACACAAGAATTAAACTTGTTATCGACGATTTGGATTTCGACATCCACTTTTATTTGATTTTACTCGGGCGCTTTTATTTGGTTTCTTTAAAATGGTTTTTGTACTTTTATTGTTTTATATTATACCGGGATGTCAGCCATTTTTTTACGCAATTTATTTTTGTCTTAACGATACCAGAAAAGTTAATGTTATATTATGTATGGGTGCCTCTGGTTGTCTTAATGTTTTTTTCAAGAAAATGTGTGCAAGCTTTTAAAGATTTATTTTCCTTATCTTGCTATTATCCAAGCATATCTTACAAGTGGTACTATTGCATATCATTATAGTGATAAATTACAAATTGTTCTTGATGAAGAAGAAGAATCTCCTTTGGCTTCTAAATTTGGCTGAGGCTGATGAAGGGTATGGCGATTATACCGAGCCAGAAGAAACAAAACTTGTTATTATGCTGGAACGTCCTTTAACCTAATCATAAAAAGACAGTATTGCATTTTAGAAATACTGTAGGTGGCTCCTATTCCTGTCCATCGCGTTAATCAAATGACATTGCTTGATCAATGGCGTTATAGAGAGTGGAATAGGAACAGAGATGAAGAATACAGAACGTTGGCAGAACAGAATGAATAAAGCTAGAGATACTTATCATGCTACTTACAGTCCCTTTTTGGAGGGATTTTGTTAAATTAGAGTCTGAGTATCAAGCTAATGATACAAGCCAACAAGTGGGACTAATAAATCAACTTGTGCATTAGTGATTCTCTTTATGTATTGCTTTATCAAACCATTCGTCCTATAGGAGATGTATTAAGAAATTTTGGAGTTATTATTGCTAGACCTTATCAAGGATTTATTTATAGATGATAAAGAACCTTTTATTGAAGCAGAGCATCAAGATCTTATGCGTCAACGCGAGGAGTATGCAACTGGTGCTTTAGTTTGGTTTATTTCGTTTTTTATTCGTATTATGGGCTTAAGCAATTCTGAAATTAGGTGCTTCCGGGCGGGACTGTACATCCTTTAAGGCAAGCATGGGTGGGGGAATTTTTGACATAACTTATATTTTTTAACAGATGTGGTGATAATGAAGCAATTTCTTTTTAATTTGTAACTGGTAATGAAGCAATTTCTTTTTAAAGGCTTGCCTTAACCCGGAGAAGCTTTTAAAAAGAAATTTAATTTATAAAAAATTTATGGCTTGCCCCCCACCAGGCGCATAAATTTTTTATAAACCTTACCCACGGGATGGGTCTAATAATGTAAAATCATAAAATGAAGGAGCACATTAGTAATAAAGTAATTCAAAAAGATTTAGGCAGTTTGGCTGGATTATTTCGAGCAATTTTTTTTTGTTGTATCTACTATATTTGCGAATCCAATAATCCTATTAAGTTCTACAACAATAGCTACTATGCTTATCCTCGCATATTTATATATATCGGGTAAGAAATTTATGTATCGTAAAGTGTC
>DASQMK010000350.1:0-3655 GCA_035645575.1 Metabacillus sp. | reverse complement strand
CAAGTGACTACGAAACAAGATGCTTTTCAAGCACGTAAAAATTTTACGGTTAATGGAAAGAAGTACAACTACTATTCATTACAAGCTCTAGAAGATGCTGGAATTGGTAACGTTTCACGCTTACCGTATTCAGTAAAGGTTCTTTTAGAATCTGTTCTACGTCAAGTAGATGGCAGAGTTATCAAAAAAGAACATGTTGAAAACTTAGCAAAATGGGGAACAAGCGAATTAAAAGATATTGATGTACCTTTTAAACCATCTCGTGTTATTTTACAAGACTTCACGGGTGTTCCTGCAGTTGTCGACTTAGCATCATTACGTAAAGCAATGGCTGATATGGGTGGAGATCCTGATAAAATTAACCCAGAGATTCCAGTTGACCTAGTAATTGACCACTCTGTACAGGTTGACAGAGCTGGAACTCCTGATGCTCTTCAATTCAATATGGACCTTGAATTTGAACGTAATGCCGAGCGCTATAAATTCCTAAGCTGGGCGAAAAAATCATTTGATAACTATCGTGCAGTGCCACCTGCAACTGGTATCGTTCACCAAGTAAACTTAGAATACTTAGCAAATGTTGTTCACGCAGTACAAAACGAAGACGGCGAATTCGAAGCTTTCCCGGATTCATTAGTTGGTACTGACTCTCATACAACAATGATCAATGGTATCGGTGTTCTTGGATGGGGTGTTGGTGGTATCGAAGCGGAAGCTGGGATGCTAGGACAACCATCTTATTTCCCTGTACCAGAAGTTATCGGTGTTAAATTAACTGGTGAGCTTCCAAACGGAACTACAGCTACTGACTTAGCTTTAAAAGTAACTCAAGTATTACGTCAACAAGGTGTTGTTGGTAAATTTGTTGAATTCTTTGGTCCTGGTGTGGCACAGCTTCCACTAGCAGACCGTGCAACAATTGCGAACATGGCTCCTGAATATGGTGCTACTTGTGGTTTCTTCCCAGTTGATGAAGAAGCTCTTAATTACATGCGCTTAACTGGACGTGATGAGGAGCAAATCGAAGTAGTTGGAGAATACTGTAAAGCTAATGGATTATTCTTCACACCAGAAAATGAAGATCCAATCTTTACTAAAGTAGTTGAAATTAATCTTTCTGAAATTGAAGCAAACCTATCTGGTCCGAAGCGTCCACAGGATTTAATTCCGCTTTCAATGATGAAGGATAAATTCCATGAACATTTAGTTGCTCCAGCTGGTAACCAAGGATTTGGTCTAGAAGCAACTGAAATTAACAAAGAAATCACTGTGAAATTCAAAAACGGTGAGGAAACGAAGATGAAAACTGGTGCTATCGCAATTGCTGCGATCACTAGCTGTACAAATACATCTAACCCATATGTACTTGTTGCTGCTGGTCTAGTTGCGAAAAAGGCAACAGAACTAGGCTTAGAAGTACCGAAATATGTCAAAACATCTTTAGCTCCAGGATCTAAGGTTGTTACTGGATATTTACAAAATTCAGGTCTTCTACCACATCTTGAGCAGCTTGGCTTTAACTTAGTTGGTTATGGCTGTACAACTTGTATCGGTAACTCCGGTCCTCTTGCAGATGAGATTGAAGAGGCAGTTGCAGCAAATGATTTACTTGTAACATCTGTATTATCAGGTAACCGTAACTTTGAAGGTCGTATCCATCCTCTAGTAAAAGGTAACTACCTTGCTTCACCACCACTAGTTGTGGCTTATGCATTAGCAGGTACAGTAGATATCGATCTACAAAGCGATTCACTTGGTAAAGACAAAGATGGAAATGATGTATTCTTTAATGACATCTGGCCTACAACAAATGAAATTAACGAAGTTGTTAACAAAACTGTAACTCCTGAGTTATTCAGAAAAGAATATGAGCAAGTATTTGATGATAATGCGCGTTGGAACGAAATTGAGACAACAGATGAAGCATTATATGTATGGGATGAGTCATCAACATACATTCAAAACCCTCCATTCTTTGAAGGCTTAGAGGCTGAACCAGGTAAAGTTGAAACGCTTAAAGATCTACGTGTTGTAGCAAAATTCGGTGATTCTGTCACAACTGACCATATTTCACCTGCTGGTTCAATCGGGAAGGATACACCAGCTGGACGCTACTTACAAGAAAATGGTGTAACTCCGAGAGAGTTTAACTCTTATGGTTCCCGCCGTGGTAACCACGAGGTAATGATGAGAGGTACGTTTGCAAACATCCGTATCAAAAACCAAATTGCTCCAGGTACAGAAGGTGGTTACACAACTTACTGGCCAACTGGTGAAGTAAAATCAATCTATGATGCTTGCATGGATTACAAACAAGATGGAACAGGACTTGTTGTATTAGCTGGCAAGGATTATGGAATGGGTAGCTCACGTGACTGGGCAGCAAAAGGTACAAACCTTCTTGGTATTAAAACAGTTATCGCAGAAAGCTTCGAGCGTATCCACCGCAGTAACCTTGTGTTAATGGGTGTTCTTCCTCTTCAATTTAAAGAAGGAGAAAATGCAGAAGTACTTGGTTTAACTGGTAAGGAAACAATTGAAGTTGAAATCGATGAAACAGTAAAACCACGTGATTTTGTGAAAGTTACAGCAACTGATGAAGCTGGAAACAAAAAAGAATTTGAAGTACTAGTTCGTTTCGATAGTGAAGTGGAAATTGACTACTATCGTCATGGTGGAATTCTTCAAATGGTTTTACGTGATAAATTAAAAGCTTAATTGTTATTAAAAGGGAACGGATTTATCCGTTCTCTTTTTTGGTGTTTATCCCATTCTTAACGGGCAGTTAGACCCCACCTCAAGCTTCTGAGTTTACAAAAGGTAGGTGGGGGAAACGGCCCGTAAAGGTCCGATTGGTTCAACTAACTATCAGTTGGGGATGAAGAAACCCCCTACTGATGGAAGTTTTACTTTATGGCTAAAATACGAAATTTAATGCGTTATCATTGTTCTTTTCATAAAACCATGCTTAAATGAGAAATAAAGTATACATGAGAGGGCTTTTGCATGTACGATGCACTTCAGCTTGGACCGCTTACAATTCAATATATACTCATTATTTACATATGTTCGATCTTGGCCACATATTTTATTTTAGATGGATTTATACGTGAATCGAAAATAAAGGCATTTTATAAGCAACAATATACGACTTTTTGGTTTATACTTTTCATTACTTATAAATTTAGCATTGTGATATTCCAACCACAGCTACTTTTAACAACAAGGTGGTTTTTCTTTACAGGAGGGAAATCTGGTTTTTATCTTGGTCTATTAATAGGAGTACTATTTTTAGTCTGGAAAAAACAAAAGGATAAAATACCTTATAAAGTCTTTATCAAATCGCTGATACTTCTTTTTTTGTGTTTTATGGTAGTTTTTCAATTAACAAAATTTGTTGTGTTGTCTTTTCTTTAGGAGGTAAATAAATGAAAAAGGTTTTAGCAATTTCTATTTTAGTATTTCTTGTCGGGTATGCAATTTATTTCGCAATTAATCCTAGTAACCCAAAAGTAGGTGTATCGAAAGGTAGTACAGCACCTGATTTTGAATTAAAAACTCTTAGTGGAGACAGCATGAGTTTGTCGAGTGTAAAAGGAAAAAAAGTCATCATCAACTTCTGGGCTACCTGGTGTCCGCCATGTCGATCAGAAAT
>DASQMK010000349.1:0-1681 GCA_035645575.1 Metabacillus sp. | reverse complement strand
TCTTTTTCAGCGGAACAAACCTCGTTTTGGTCTTCATAACCCTGATGATGGACTTTTTTGCTTGTTTCGGTCCTTATTTTGGTCTTCATAACCCTAATGAAGAATTTTTCAGCATGTTCTCATCCCTCCTTTCAGCCTTCATACCAGACATTTCACCTAGTCAAAAGCCAAACTTCCTTAAACAGCTCGGGTATAAAAGATGATTTAGAATATTACCTACAGTTCAAGGATTTTATAAATTCCTTAACGAAAGAAAAAAGTGGTTGCGCATTCACATCAACTTCTGATTGGGTTATAATAATAGGAGGTATAAAGGGAAACTATACATAATATGTATCCTTAACTTCGAACAATTCAAGGGGGTAAACCAATGGGTTTCATTCTAATACTAGGTGTTAGCTTAGCATTCCTTACAGCTATTTTCACAGCTGGGTATGAGTCAAAGCCAGGCGTAAAAAAATAATGAACACAAATAGGGAGAATCACTTGTTTGACCTTTATTAAAGATCAAACAAGTGATTCTCCCTTATTTTTTACGAAGACTGTGTAAAATGTATTGTGGAAGGTTGATTTCCGCTCCAGGATGCTCCCTTCCGTGGGGCGGGCGGTGATCCTCCCCGGCGTCAGCGCTGTATGAGTCTCACCTGTCCCGCTACTCCCACAGGAGTCTCGCATATCCGTTCCAATCAACCTAAATAGTTTTTATTCATAGAACATATAAAAAACAACAATCTTTAGAAATAAGCTTTAAGATAGTCCAGGATAGTTTTGTTGTCTTAATGCTTCATAAATTAGGATTGCAGCAGTGTTTGATAGGTTTAATGAACGGACATGCTCTGTCATTGGAAGACGCAAGCATTTATCCATATTTGCTTGAATTAAATCCTTTGGCAATCCTGTTGTTTCTCTTCCAAAAACAAAGAAATAATCCTTTTCTACATCACTGTAATCAAACGTTGTATGTGGTTGTTGACCGAATTTTGTTAGGAAGAAAAACTCGCCTGATGCGTATTTTTCAAACAATTCATCAAGTGAATCATGGTACACAACATTAACAAATTCCCAATAATCCAATCCAGCTCTTTTTAACATCTTATCATCTGTTGAAAAACCTAACGGACGAATTAAATGTAATGTTGTATTTGTTGCAGCACAAGAACGTGCAATATTCCCAGTATTTGCTGGAATTTCTGGTTGATATAGTACGACATGTAAAGCCAATATTTTTCACCTCATTTATTTCTATAAAAAACAGGGATAATTCTCCCCTTTTATTTATTCCACTAGACATTATACCATTGTTACTTCGAACTCGTATCATCGAGAATTCGAAAAAATGCATATTTGATATTCGGCGTATATGCGGTGGAATCCTCGTAGGCCCAATAGCGCATTCGACTATTATAAGTTTGTGCATTTACTAGTGGCATATTCTCTTCATCCTTAGCCACTACAAATGTAGTATGATCAAAGCGCCCATCACCTTGAAAGTCATAGCAAATCACATCTCCAGGCATAAGTTGATCAGGAGATTGAACGGTTTCTGCCCTCAAACCAGTTTTAGAATTTGACAAAAAAATCTTCATAGAATGCGCAACAGTCCAGCTGTAGCTCCAATTATTCGATTGCATCCACCAACCATTTGACCGATTAGGAAATCCCCTCATCTTCGCTCCACCAG
>DASQMK010000348.1:0-4399 GCA_035645575.1 Metabacillus sp. | reverse complement strand
CGATCGTTGTTAACGTTCGTGCTAATCTTTATTGGTGGGAATTTGAATATCCTGACTACGGAGTTATTACGAGTCAAGATTTAATTGTTCCAACTGATGAAAAAGTTTACTTTAACTTAATTGCATCAGATGTTAAGCATTCATTCTGGATTCCATCTGCTGGTGGTAAGATGGATACGAACGTAGATAATGTAAACCAAATGTGGTTGACATTTGACTCTGAAAGAGCTGACCAAGCTGGTGAATATTTCTACGGTAAATGTGCTGAACTATGTGGTCCTTCACATGGACTTATGGACTTCAAAGTAAAAGCCGTTTCAAGAGACGAATTTGACCAATGGATCTCTGATATGGAAAATGCGCAAGCAGTTGCGTCAACTGACTTAGCAGTTCAAGGGGAGCAATTGTTTGAGGAAAAAGGATGTATCGCATGTCATGCTGTTTCTCCAACAGATGAACGACCTGCTGCAGCAAGAACTGCTCCAAACTTAGCAACATTTGGAGAACGTGCACGTGTAGCTGGTGTTCTAGAGCACAATGAGGAAAATGTTCGTGCATGGTTAGAAGATCCTGAGACATACAAACCGGCCAATAAAATGACAGGAACTTATCCTGAATTAACTGATCAAGAGCTTGATGCTCTAACTGAATACTTAATGGGATTAAAAGTCTCTGAAAACTAATTTTTGAGCAAAATGAAAAAGGGAGGTAACACTGTGAGCACGTTAACTCAGAAAAAAGGGGTTGGCGCGACGATCTGGGACTATTTAACAACAGTAGACCATAAGAAAATCGCCATCCTTTACCTGATATCCGGTGGCTTCTTCTTCCTTGTTGGTGGATTAGAAGCAATGCTGATCCGCATTCAGCTAGCTGTTCCGAATAATGACTTTGTTAGTGCTGGTTTATACAATGAAGTACTAACAATGCACGGAACAACAATGATTTTCCTAGCTGCAATGCCTTTATTATTCGCATTAATGAATGCGGTTGTACCATTACAAATTGGTGCTCGTGACGTAGCATTTCCATTCTTAAACTCTTTAGGTTTTTGGTTATTCTTCTTTGGGGGAGTTTTCTTAAACTTAAGTTGGTTTTTAGGTGGTGCACCTGATGCAGGGTGGACTTCATATGCATCACTTGCTTTAGAATCACCTGGTCATGGGGTAGATTTTTATTTACTTGGTTTACAGGTTTCAGGTTTAGGTACGTTAATTGCGGGGATTAACTTCCTTGTAACCATAATTAATATGCGTGCACCTGGAATGACATATATGCGTATGCCGTTATTTACATGGACTACATTTGTTGCATCTGCACTTATTTTATTTGCTTTCCCTGCATTAACAGTAGGTTTAGCATTCTTAATGTTTGATCGTCTGTTTGGCACTGCCTTCTTTGATCCAGCATTAGGCGGAAATACAGTTATCTTTGAACATATCTTCTGGATTTTTGGACACCCTGAAGTATATATCTTAGTGCTACCTGCATTCGGTATCTTCTCAGATATTCTTCCGGTATTTGCTAGAAAGCGCTTGTTCGGATACTCATCGATGGTGTTTGCGACTGTTTTAATTGGGTTCCTTGGATTCATGGTTTGGGCACACCACATGTTTACAACTGGTTTAGGACCAATCGCTAACGCTATTTTTGCAGTAGCTACAATGGCTATCGCAGTTCCAACAGGAATTAAAATCTTTAACTGGTTATTTACTATTTGGGGTGGATCAATCCGTTTCACATCACCAATGGTATGGTCAGTCGCATTTATCCCAACATTCGTAATGGGTGGTGTAACAGGAGTTATGCTTGCTGCCGCTGCTGCTGACTACCAATATCATGATAGTTACTTTGTAGTCGCTCACTTCCACTATGTAATCGTAGGTGGGGTAGTATTCTCATTATTTGCTGGTGCTGTTTATTGGTGGCCGACAATGTTTGGCAAAATGTTAAATGAAAAATTAAATATGATCATCTTTGTATTATTCTTTACAGGATTCCATTTAACATTCTTTATTCAACATTTCTTAGGACTAATGGGTATGCCGCGTCGTGTATTTACTTTCCTGCCAGGTCAAGGTTTAGATACTGGTAACTTTATAAGTACAATTGGTGCTTTCTTAATGGCAGCTGCCACAATTCTTTTATTAATTAACATCGTTTACACTGCTGTTAAAGGTAAAAAGGTTGGCAGAGATCCATGGGGAGACGGCCGTACTTTAGAGTGGGCGATTTCATCACCACCACCTGAATATAACTTTAAACAAACTCCATTGGTACGTGGATTAGATGCATTATGGATTGAAAAAATGGAAGGTAATAAAGAAATGACACCTGCTGAACCACTTGGTGACATCCACATGCCAAACGGTTCGATCTTACCGTTTATTATGTCATTTGGTTTATTCATTGTTTCTTTTGGGTTAATGTACCGTGAAGACTACGGATGGGCATTTCCTGCAATTATTGTAGGCTTCCTTATTACATTTGGATGTATGTTCCTACGTTCAGTTATTGATGATCACGGTTATCATATTCATAAAGAAGATTTACTTAATGAAGATAAAGGAGGGAAAGCATAATGGCATCTGTTGAAGAAAAATTAACAGCTGAAAATTTTCCGGCTGCGCCTGAAAAAGCTACCCTCGAAGGAAAAAACAAATTTATTGGTTTTTGGTTATTTCTAGGTGGAGAAACTGTGTTGTTTGCCACTCTTTTTGCAACATTTTTAGCTTTAAGAGAGTCAACTGCAGGTGGAGCAACAACACAAGAACTTTTTGAGATACCACTAGTATTCGCAGCAACTATGCTACTTTTAACATCAAGTTTAACAAGTGTGTACGCAATGTATCACATGAAAAACTTTAATTTTGGTAAAATGCAATTGTGGTTGATTATTACAGTTCTTTTAGGATTAGGATTTCTAATACTGGAAATTTATGAGTTCAATCACTATGTTCATGAGTTTCACTTTACTATTACAGATAGTGCATTAGGTTCATCCTTCTATACATTAGTTGGAACACATGGACTGCACGTTGCATTTGGTTTACTTTGGATCACGACTTTAATTGTAAGAAATGCAAAACGTGGACTAAGCTTTTACAATGCACCTAAATACTATGTTGCCAGTTTGTACTGGCACTTTATTGACGTAGTATGGGTGTTCATCTTTACAGTTGTATACTTAATGGGAATGGTGGGATAATCTGATGGCAAATAATCAAAATTCAGCAAACCCAAAAGTAGACTTAGCCTATCGACGTAAGAAAAATGCAGAAGATATGAAACACCAAGTGATTACATTTGGGATGATGATCTTCTTGACAATTATTGCTTTTATCGCAGTAGGTTATGATGGAATTGGTGAATGGTTTAAGATTCCATTTATCATTACTCTTGCTGTGATACAGGTTATTTTTCAGCTTTATTATTTTATGCATATGAGCCACAAAGGTCATGAAACTCCAGCCCTTTTTCTATTTTCAGGAGTAGGAGTTGCAGCCTTAACAGTTTTAGCGTTTGTTACTATTGTTTGGTGGTAAATAATTTAAAGGAGCAATTGGCAAATGGATGCTAATTGCTCCTTTTTATATCGATAATAATCTCTTAATGTTAACATTATACTGACTAACAGATTTGTCATAGAACGTTCATTGATACAAAATTTGTGGAAGTGTATAATAATTCTGAAGGACTAGCTTAAGGAGCTGAATTTACATGAGCTTTGATATATTTGGATTTCGTGCTTTATGGAGTCCTTATTTTATAGTCGTGATATTAGTTATCACTGCGCTCTATTTTATGATCATAGGACCTTGGAGAGCTAAGTTTAAAGAAAGCTCACCAGTGCCATTAAAACAACAAATATTATTTATTCTGGGTATTCTATTGCTTTATGTAAGTAAAGGTAGCCCTATTGATCTTTTAGGTCATATCATGTTTAGTGCTCATATGACTCAGATGGCCATCTTATATTTGGCTGTTCCACCTTTACTTATTTTGGGGATTCCTGATTGGTTATGGAAAGCAATTTTATATCGGAAAATAATAAAACCTGTTATAAAAGTTTTTACCAAACCAATTGTTGCCCTCATATTTTTTAATGGAGTTTTTTCTCTATATCATGTTCCATTAGTCTTTGATTTTGTAAAAACAGATCCTCTATATCATTCATTCATGACAACGCTTATATTCTTTGGAGCAATGTGTATGTGGTGGCCATTACTTACTACATTACCAGAATGGAAATCACTTTCCGGGATTAAAAAAGTTGGATATATCTTTGCTGACGGTGTCTTGTTAACACCAGCATGTGCACTCATTATTTTTGCAAAAGATCCACTTTATTTAACATATTCTGAGCCACAAGCATGGTTAACGGCCTTACAATTATGTG
>DASQMK010000347.1:0-4093 GCA_035645575.1 Metabacillus sp. | reverse complement strand
CCCAAAGTCCATGACTATCAACTTTTAATTCAAGCGTATTTGATTTATTTCGGCCAAGTACCAATCCTGTATCATGATTAATTAATGCACGAATGTCATTCTCTAAAGTTTTGTTAAATGCAACTGGATCAATCTCTTCATAAGCACCTTGCCATAATTCAGTTTCTGAATTAAAAACAGCAAAGTACCCTTCAATTACTTTTTCTCCGTTGTCTTCTGCTCTAGTTTTCAAATCAGATACAAGACTTCTTGTTTGCGAATCTTCTCTAATTGTCATTGTCTTCATCACCACCCTTCAGCTTTTTTTGGTTTCCTAGTTGATCAGATGGAATATAATTTTCTAAAACTATTAGTTCCTCCATCTCGTCATCAGGATCTAATCCAACCCAATTTCGTAATTCATTTCTTCTCATTGAGTTACGGTCAACCATTTGAGTTCCAGCTGTAACCAATTCACTTAAATCATACGAGTATAAACTGCGTGGATTTAATTTGAAGTACATGTTAGGGCTATATAGCAAATCCCTAGTTAAAGTTTGTGAGATGATTTGGCCGATGGAATAAATTCTAGTGTTAATAAAGTTGTTATACTCTGCCTTATCAAATTTACCTACACCTAGAAAAAATGCAGGAATTCCTAATATCCCTGCTACAGTCTTCTTATCCAATTCAACTGATTCATTGATAGCAATGTCTGTTAATGACAATGGTTTAACCTGTTGTACGTCAAGCATTTCAGCAGGAATAATCCAAGGTTGACCAGCATTTGACGATTCTAAATATTTCTTATAAACCGCATTACGACCTTCCTCACTAGATAACTCTGCTGTATTGGAATCAACTTTCACAATAAGACTAGGCATATACTTGCCACTCATAAAACTATTCTTAGTCTTATTGGCTTGATCTAGGTTCTTTACGATATCTCTAAGTACAACCGTATAACCAGAACCTTTGTACGGATAGTTAGGATTAGGATTAAGTACAAAATGAATTACTTCTTCAGGACTATAGATTTTTCCATTGTAGTCAATAAGATATCCACCACTTACATCTTCGTAGTTTACAAGTGGCATTTGAAAAGGTGTTAAGTCGCTAATTAGTCCAGTTTTTACATCTACGCCAATATGGACAACAGAGTTACCGTTACCATGCAACAGAAGATCACTGACAATTTTATAAAGCCAATTCTTACGAGTCATAAATCTAAATGGTTCAACATCAATCTTCCTTGATAACTCATTCTTTACACGCTTGTCACCTTTGTCTGTATTTTCCATTAAATGAATTGTCATGTTAGAAACTAAATCTGCAATCTTATCTACCGCAATTCTTACTTCAGGATTATCTGAAAGCCTTATATATCCTTGAATCGCTAAAGAGTCACTAGTTGATGAGAGGAACCAATCTATCGCACTTGAAGTCACTTCTCTTGTTTGTCTCTTTTTAATTAGAAAGCCCAATTTTAATCACCTCCCTCGTCTTTAAGGGTGATAAATGCTAACCCAACAAGTAATAATCCTGATACAATGAAACCTATTTTTATAGACCAAATAAAAAAGCCTATCGAAATCAATAAGACTCCAATAAGCAAAAATAAATCTGATAAATTATTAATTATTAAGTTTATTAATTTCATTTATTCACCTCCGACTAACCATTAGTTTGTAACCATTTAGAAGCAGTTCCACTTTTCGCTAAATTCTTTAACATTTGCATAGAAGCAAATACACTTGCATCAAAAATGTCAATTCTTTGTGTAGGCATAACTTTTTCATACTGTATTGCATCATCTGTTTTTTCTATTGCTTTAACGTTCTGCACACAATATTCATAAGCATCTGAATGTAGATAGTAATACTTTTTATCTTTGACTTTACTTTCAATCCTTCTGAAACCTTCTGATTTTAAGTAGTACAACTGTGGAGTATCTTCAATTCTGAAGCGTTCTCTTTTCATCTCTAGGAAGAATTCTCTACCAAACTTACGGTCAAATCCAACTTGTTTAATATTGAATCCTTTTGTTCTCATGTCTTTGAACCACTTGATAACCTCTTGATGATCTGTAATTGATGAGTTAGTCATAGTAAGCCATCCATCATCTTGCCATCCAAATAAAGGTATATTATCCTCATCTGACTTCTTATAAGCAGCAGTAATTGGAAAGAACGCATGAGTAATAGCTATATCAATTTCCTTTCCTTTGTGATTGTATGTACCATATAAGGCAGTCGCACACATATCGTGTAACTTCGCTAAATCGCATCCTCCATACCAATCAATAGGCAGCTTCGCTAACTCTTCGAGTGTCCAATTATACTCCCTATCGGATTCTTTAAACTCGTCAATGTTAAAATAAGCCTTCATTGAAGATGTATAGATGTTTAGTGACTTAGCTAAAAAGTCTTTTCTTTGTTGAGGATCATTTTGGGCTTGTAAAGCATCATTCATAATATCTTTTGGTCGAATAGAAACACCATAAGCAGGATTAGCTTTTTGATGTTCAATTGGGTTTGTGTAGTCAATTTCTCCACTTTCATTTTCATCTGCTTTAGCAATGAAAACAAAGTAAGCATCATCTTTCACTGTTCCATCAAGAATCTTTTTACAGTATTGCAATCTCTGATAACAAAAACTATTCATGTTATCTCCGGCTGTTGTAATTCCGATCATTAGCTTATTGGTATAAGCCTTCATAGCTTCCTTGATGATATTGTATTGTTTAGGTGTTTTATAAGCATGTAGTTCATCTGCAATAGCAATATTACAGTTCAATGAATCTTGTCGATCTGGATTAGCTGCCAATGCTTGAATGAATAGAGAGCCATCCCCTATTTCACCAGAAATGGAATGCTCTTGGTTGTTATCAATAACTCTAAAATTCTGTTTCTCGCCCATCTGCTCAAGATTGAATTTAATAAAATTAAAACTTTCTAAAGACTGTTTTAAAGCAGAGGCAACAATATAACACTTGCTCCCTGAATTTCTATAGTACAAACTAAGCGCCCAAGATAATGCCGCTGCAAAACTTGTCTTAATATTTTTTCTTGGAATATAAATGAATGTTTCTTTTATAACTCGCTCTTTTGTGCCTTTATGGTAAAAACCCATAATATTGTAAATTTGGTACTTGTGAAATGGTTCTAATAAAAAAGGCTCACCTCTTAAAGGTGTGCCATCAATCATTTCCCCTTGTACATGAACAAAGGTATTCTCTATAATTTTGATTATCCATTCAGCTTCTTGAGGTCTAAAATCATAATCAGGGTTATCAATGTATTTAAAAAACCTTTCGCAACCTTGAATCTGTTCTTTGTTTGCGAGCTTTCGTCCTTCGATAATACTCTTAGCATACTCTATTACTAAATCATAATTATCATACTTCTTCGTCATTTAAGACCACTTAGCACACTTGCCAATTTTGATTTACTTTCCGTTTCAGCAGTAACACTTTCTAAGGACTTCGGATTGAGGCAAAGACGATCAGAGTATGCTAAAATATCTTTTCTTAGTGTTTCTAGGGTTGCAACAATTGGTGATTTTTTTGCACCTCCCTGATCCGTTCTTACCTCATATTGATATCCATTTTCTTCAAACTCTAATGAAATCTTAATGTATTGATAAACTAGTTCTGAATAGATGTCTATCAGCCGATTGTATTGCTTTTTATGTATTCCTAGCTCTTTCATGTCCGAAATTGTTCTTCTCTTGATTGTTTCTTTTGATGTAATTTTCGTCAATGCTCTCACCTCCAATTGCTCCAAAAAAAGTTTTTGACGAATCGCTCTATTGGAAAAAGTTCCTCTCACCGGTATCCCATTTGAAATTTTTTAACTTTTGAAGGTGGGGGGATTAAATATTTTTTCTCTTAATCTCTCTGTCCATTGTTTCCCCTTCTCAGTCAATTCATTTGTTACTCTGTCATGCATTGAATTGTGACACTTATTGCAAAGACTGATAAGGTTCTCACTATGTAACTTAAGTTCTTCAAAGTTTTCAAACGGATATACATGATGTACTGTTGTAGCTGGTGTTACCTTGCCATATCTTCTGCATTCTCTACATTGGTACTCATCACGCTTTAAGATGCTGG
>DASQMK010000346.1:0-14206 GCA_035645575.1 Metabacillus sp. | reverse complement strand
ATCATATACCGTCAAATTTTATTTTGCTTTTTATCCCTTATTCATTTTCTAGAGACAATGAATATCCTTTTTTATAATTGGAAAAAGCTTAAGTAGTACACATTCTACTAAGGTAAAGGAGTCATCATGCTGAAAGAAGCTATCTACCATCGTCCGAAAGGCCAATTTGCTTATCCTGATCGTGATGGGTCTTTTCACATTCAACTCCGTACAAAGCGTCAAGACGTTCAATCTGTCACACTTGTATATGGAGATCCTTTTGAATTTGATCAAGGTCACTGGAAGTATACCTCAGCACAAATGGAGCAAAGCGGTACAGATGGATTATTTGATTATTGGTTTATCGTCATTTTCCCACCACAAAAGCGCCTACGATACGCGTTTTACTTAAAAAGCTCTGAAGAAGAACTCTTTTTTACAGAAAAGGGATTTTCCGATCATGTTCATCCTGATTTTTCGGCATATTTTTGTTTGCCTTACCACCATTGTTCAGACGCCTACAATGCACCTGAGTGGGTAAAAACCACCGTTTGGTATCAAATCTTTCCTGATCGATTTGCAAATGGAGATCCCTCGAATGATCCTCCTGTTACCTTACCGTGGAACAGCATAAAACCTACCTCTGATTCAATTTTTGGCGGAGATTTACAAGGAGTGATTCAGCATCTTGATTATTTAGTGGACTTAGGGATAAATGGGATTTACTTTACACCACTCTTTAAAGCAAATTCAAATCATAAATATGACACGGTGAATTATTTTGAGATTGATCCACAGTTTGGAAGCTTACAGGATATGAAGGAAGTTGTCGCCCAGTGCCACGCAAGAGGAATTCGTGTAATGCTTGATGCTGTTTTTAATCATTGTGGACTGGACTTCCCTCCTTTTCAGGATGTGCTCGAGCATGGTGAGGCTTCGCAATACATAGATTGGTTTCATATAAGCTTTACACCATCTGGTGACATCCACTATGAAACCTTCTCCTTTGAGAAATCAATGCCAAAGTTGAACACTCAACATCCGGAGGTGCGAAAGTATTTGTTTGAGGTTGGAGAATATTGGATAAGAGAGTGCCACATTGATGGCTGGAGATTAGATGTGGCGAACGAGATTGACCATCAATTTTGGAAAGATTTTCGGCAAGCAATGAAAGCCATTCATTCAGAGGTGTATCTGGTTGGAGAGGTTTGGCATGATGCTAAGCCATGGCTTGAAGGGGATCAATTTGATGCTGTTATGAACTATCCATTGGCAAATCTGCTTCATCAATTTTTCGCATATGATGTTATCAATGCCCAGCAATTCACTTTTGAATTACAAAAATTCTTACATCAATATCCAAAGCCTGTCTATCATTCATTATTCAACATGGTTGGAAGCCATGATACACCAAGAATATTAAATCTTGCAAAGATGAATAAGCAAAAAGTAAAGCTGTTATCCGTTTTTCAATTTTGCTTCTTCGGTTCCCCTTCTATTTATTATGGGGACGAAATTGGGTTAACCGGAGACCAAGATCCTGGATGCAGAGGATGTATGGAGTGGGATTCCTCCAATCAGGATCAGGATATACTAGTATTCATGAAAAAATTAATTCATCTTCGAAAGCAATACCCTATCCTCGGAAATGAAGGGCAATTTCGAATTTTATCATTCGATGAAAACAAAAATTCTCTTTGTTTCCAAAGGGAAAACAACAAAGAGCTTGTAATTGTGGTCATAAATAATCACCCAGAAAGCCAAACGGTTCAGCTTCCTCTTCAGCTTAAAGACCGCACCATTCTTGATTTATGGAAATCAGAAGAGTTCGCCGCTCATTCTGATCAACTATCAGTTACACTTAGCGGTTATGATTTTTCTCTTTTGTACATTAAGAAATAAATTATCTTTTTATCTCCTAAGAATAACCTTTCTATATTCGATAGGAGTTAGCCCTTCCATTTTTTTAAACAGTTTTGAAAAATAAGTGGAATCCAAAATGCCAACTTCCTTAGAAATATTGGCAATCTTTTTATCTGTCGTTGCTAATAATTTCTTTGCTTGGTTCATCCGATATTTATTCAAATAATGATTCGGTGTCTCCCCTACTATTTTTTGCATACAACGAGTAATATAATCAGGGTGAAAATGAAGGGCGTTCGCAATGTCCTCCATTTTCACCTCATCTTTATAGTGCGCTTCAATATATGCTACTGCCATTTCTACCACCTTTTCAGCAGCAGAAGGGATTTTACACGCTTCCTTTTGTAAGTGTAAAAGAAACTCCTGAAAATACAATTGTTGTTTTAATTGATAATCTGGTGTTTGATGATCAACATTTAATAATTGATGAAAAATTGTTTCCACAAAGCTGGTATTCTCAATCTCTCCATAGCAAGGAATTGACAGTCTATAAGATGGAGGATGTTCATAATCACCTTGACATTCGTGAATTTCAGCCCAGTTTGTAATCCCTTCCTCTACAATTTCATAATTAGTCGGAATGATAAAGTGAAACCAATAATACTCTGACCTCACTTGACACCCTTTATGGCCAAAATGTTCAAAGCCGGGAACTAAGATGATATATTGACCTTTGCCAATGGTGTAAGGAACTGAATCCTCTGTTAGAAATAACTCCCCGGACTTTACATAAATCAAATCAAACACAGTAAATGTTCTCTGAAAATGCTTTTTCCCCTTTTCAAAAATAGCGTATCCCCCTTTTATTAAGGTTGGAAAAGCCGGAACATGAAACTCAATATAAGACAACCCTCATCACCCTTTAAGTCGTATTTCTCCAAATTATATCGTCATCTTCTCTTTCCATTATACTGCAATCTCTGTAAACTTATTAAGTATTATCGACATGTAGTAAGGAGGTAGATGAAAATGTCGACATTAAAACCAGATCGTAAAATGACATTATTTACGTTAACATGGCCAATTTTTATTGAAATCATGCTTCACATGTTAATGGGAAATGCTGATACATTAATGCTCAGTCAATATTCAGATAATTCTGTAGCAGCCGTCGGTGTTTCAAATCAAATATTATTTCTATTGATTGTGATGTTTGGGTTTATAGCAACAGGAACAACCATTCTCGTTGCTCAATATATAGGTGGAAGCCATTATAAAGATGCCAAAGAAATATCTTCTGTATCTCTTTCGGCAAATCTTTTATTTAGTATCCTCATTAGTGTCGTTATTGTCATTGCTAGTGAAGATATCCTTCAACTGATGAATTTACCACAGGAGCTAATGACAGAAGCGACTTTTTATTTGCAAGTTGTTGGAGGGTTTTCTTTTCTTCAAGCATTAATTATGACAGCTGGTGCTATTCTAAAAAGCTATGGGTATACAAAGGATTCGATGTACCTGACAATCGGGATGAATTTGATTAATGTTATAGGAAACTATTTATTTATTTTTGGACCTTTTGGCGTTCCGGTATTAGGTGTTCAGGGTGTTGCAATTTCGACTGTTGTATCGCGATTTATTGGGTTACTTGTTATTCTTTATATTTTAAAGCAACGTGTTCACTTTACTCTTAATCTAAGAACTTTGTTTAAGCTGCCAGCGCATCATATCAAAAAGCTCCTTCATATTGGAATACCAACTGCTGGTGAACAATTGTCTTATAATACATCTCAAATGGTGATCACATTTTTTATCACTATGATTGGAACAGAAGCATTAACAACAAAAGTGTATGCACAAAACCTTATGATGCTTATTTTATTATTTAGCTCTGCAGTAAGTCAGGGGACGCAAATTTTAGTTGGCTACATGGTGGGAGCAAAGGATTATGATTCGGCATACAAAAGATGCTTAAAGAGCTTGCATTATGGTATCGTTATTTCTACATTGATGGCGATCGTCTTTACCTTGTTCTCCGATCAACTGCTTGGCATCTTTACATCAAATGAAAGAATACTAGAGGTGGGGGGCACACTTATTTTACTCACAATCTTACTTGAGCCTGGTAGAGCCTACAATATGATTATCATTGGTTCTTTAAGAGCGGCTGGAGATATTCGTTTCCCTACCTATATTGGGATTCTGTCAATGTGGGGGATAAGTGTTCCAATCGCCTATGTACTTGGCATTCATTTCGACCTCGGACTTGTTGGAGTATGGATTGCCTTTATAACTGATGAATGGGTTAGAGGAATTATTATGTATTACCGTTGGAAATCTAGAGCATGGCAGGGGAAACGATTTTCTCAGGAAGCTGCAGTTTCTTAAAATAGTAGAAAAAACCACAAGGAAAATCATTTCCCTTGTGGTTTTTTTGTATGTGTATCCCTTCCTTTAGCATATGAGCACAAGCTTTTCTTTTATACTATCAGAAAGATATAAGATGTGATGATGATAGTATAAGAAAATCTAAGACTTTAAGCCTTTAGAACTTGGCGAGGCGATAAGCCAAGTTTTTCTAATCCTCTTATCTCTCATCAATATCAATTGAATAGGTATCAAACCATACATGGATTTGCGCAAGGTGGGCAAGAAGTTGTGGACCTGACATCAATTGCCCAAACCATGGAACCTGGAATGCCTTTCCTTCTGTTTCAATAATATCATTGAGCTTTTGCTTGTTTAACAGCTCATGCAATATGGAATCCTTCCCACTAACAAGTGATTGAAGCCAGTTTTTTACTAATCTCGTATACTCTGGATTATGTGTTTTCGGATATGGACTTTTCTTACGATAGAGAACCTCATTAGGCAGAATCCCTTCTAACGCTTTTCGAAGAATACCTTTCTCACGATTCCCGTACATTTTTACATCCCATGGAATATTCCACACATACTCAACGAGACGGTGATCGGCAAATGGGACACGAACCTCTAAGCTAGCTCCCATACTCATTCGATCTTTTCGATCTAATAAATTTGTCATAAACCAATGCATATTTAAGTAAAAGAGTTGTCGTCTTTTCGCTTCGATCTCTGATTCCCCTTCAAGTAAAGGTGTTTCATTCACCGTTTCCTGATGACGGGCTTGAACATATTCATGTAAGTTTAATTTATTTTGCCATTCTGGTTTCAATAACGACATTCTTTCATCCGTGGAACGCATCCACGGAAAGGCAGAGCTAGCTAAGTCTTCCGGGCGGTGAAACCATGGATATCCTCCAAAAATCTCATCTGCACATTCACCTGATAAGCCAACAACAAAATCTTTTTTTATTTCACGACAAAACCAAAGTAATGATGAATCGACATCAGCCATCCCTGGAAGATCACGGACAGATGTAGCTTCAATGAGATGATCTACCAACTCTTGCTGTGTAATGACGCAACGATGGTGAACTGTTTGAAATTCGTCGCTCATTTTCTGAATCCAAGGGCCATCAGAGTTCGGTTGAAACTCATTTGCCTTAAAAAACTTCTCATTATCTTCATAATCGATTGAATACGTATGAAGCTGTCCTTTCCCCTCTTTTTTGTAATGTTCTGCAGCAATTGCTGTAATTGCACTAGAGTCTACTCCACCTGAAAGGAAAGTACATAGTGGTACATCTGAAACTAATTGTCGAGTGACCGCGTCAGAAAATAAAGATCGAACTTTTTCTGCTGTTTCTTCGACAGAATCTTCATGTGGTTTGCTTTCAACATCCCAATAGCGCCATTTTTTCAAGCCGTCCTTTGAATATACTAATGCATGTGCTGGACGAAGCTCGTCGATCCCTTTAAATACACCAACACCAGGTGTACGAGCTGGACCCACACCAAAAATTTCTGATAACCCGATTTTATCTAATTTCGCTGAAACAGATGGATGTGCCAAGATGGCCTTTAGCTCTGAACCAAAAAGAATTGAGCCGTTTTCCTCTTTATAAAATAACGGTTTTACCCCTAATCGATCTCTTCCGATAAATAGTTTTTGTTTTGCTGAATCCCAAACGGCAAAAGCAAAAATTCCATTTAATCGATCTACACATTCTTCTTCCCATTCAATATATGATTGGAGAAGCACCTCTGTATCGGAATGTCCGTTAAACGTGTACCCTTTTGCTAGAAGTTCCTTTCGAATATCCTCTGTATTATAAAGCTCACCATTATAACAAATTGTAAAAGATTGACCGTTCTTTGTTCTTGTCATCGGCTGAACACCACCAGCAGGGTCAACAACGACTAATCGCTTATGACCGAACAGTACATGGTCTTCTCCCCAAATATTCGTATCATCAGGTCCCCGTTTTGATAATGTTTCTGCCATCTTCTTAATTGTCTCTTGCTCAGTAAGAATATTTCCTTTTAGATTTACCCACCCTGTGATTCCACACATTTACGTATCATCTCCCTCATCTATTTTCAATCCTTGTTAGATATTCTCACGTCTATAACCCCAACAGGTGTACCTAGTGTATGCCCAGGTCTTAACAATGTTGAATTGTCCTAATCAAATAATCCATGCATAAACTTTTTTACTTTTGTCTAAAACGAAGGTAAGAATGCAAATTCCACTACATCACAAGTGTGTCATAATGAATTTGGAGGTAAAGATAAATGTTTCCAATAAAACGAGCAGACCTGCTATTAAATCAAAAACGTTCGTATTTAACTGGGCTGATTGAAAAGGCCAATGATCAGTACGTCATTTATGATGATATGAATGATGAGCTTCTTTTATTAGATGAGATTCAAAATTCTCACATAGAAATTTTACATACGACTGGATGGAAAACGGGTGTGTGGATAGGATTAGGTAAGATTAAAACAAATTCGGGTACTTATTCAGTCAACAATGGTGATACTGTACGAGTCCGAAAAAAATTGCCGGTAGCCCTGGATGAAATGTTAAAAGAACTACCGGATGAGACCTTTGTTCGGTTCATTAAACAAATTAACTCACTCGGCTTTTCACCTTATGACTGTATTTATTCGTATAATCAGTTATTATTTCTTGAAAATCGTGTTCATAAAAAAGGAGCTTCTTTTTATCAATTGGATAACGAGGAATGCATACTTGGAATTCAACACCACTTCGAAAGGGGAGTTCACTCCTCAGACCGGCTGGAGATCACAACTAGCCTTGGAGATAGAAGATTAATTTGCAGTAAGTATTAGACTGAAATATTAAAAATGCCTACTCCGAGTAGGCATTTTTTAAGTTTTTTATGAAAAGCTCCAAATTCCTAATGGTAAACGCATACCTAATAGAATAGTAAGAATCAAGACAATGACAAATTGAATCCAAAATACTCTTGTTGGCTTCCCTTTCTTTAGGCGCACTAACACCATTTCCATTGCACCGATTGTCCATACACCTAAGATGATTTTCGCAATGTATTCACCATCTATTTGGTAAATGGATGTTACAAGAATAACTCCTGTCACTACGATTAAAATATAGAATAACCTTAGAACCATATGTACAATTTTAGACGGCTTTTCTTTTCCAGACTTAAAAAGCGAGTGTGCGACAAAAAATAAAATAATCGCAACAACCCAACTTGTTATGTGTGCATGTGTCATATCTTCCCCTCCCTTAAACTGATCAATCAATGACAACCCTATTTTAGCATGATTTCCTTCAAATATTAAAAAATAAAGCGGAAAAGAATGAATATCCTGTGACATGAACAAAAGCGCAAGCGCCTTGGTCAGCCCCGACAAGCATAAGACGATTTAGAATAGAAGGCGTTCTTTGCCTTCAATTCTAAATTGACTTATGACCTCGAGGGGCTAGGCGCTGGAGCTGGATGTCAAAGCGCTATCCACAGTTCAAATTTTTTTAATTTCCTAGACATCTAAGAAAAGCGCAAGGCACCCGCCTATCGGCTCGAGCTAGACACCAACACTATGTACAAAATTTCACGCTTTCTTATCTATAGAATAACTTCTTCCTTACCGTAACACTTGATTTCGTAATGTTCCAATCCCTTCAACCTCAATTTCAATTACATCACCAGGTTGTAAAAACTTCGGCGGATGATAACCTTTCCCTACCCCCGCTGGAGTCCCCGTTGCGATAATATCGCCTGGTTCTAATGTTGTGCCTTGTGAAATCGTCGAAATGATATGCTCAATAGAAAAAATCATATCCTTCGTATGACCATCCTGTCTTATTTCATTGTTTACTTTTGTTTTTATCGTTAAATCATAAGGATTTGAAATGGCTGATTTATGGACCAAATAAGGACCAGTTGGACAAGACGTATCTAAGCTTTTCCCCAATAAAAACTGCTTATGCTGCGATTGCAGATTTCTTGCTGTAACATCATTAACGATTGTATAGCCAAATACATAATCCATTGCTTCTTCCACAGAAATGCATTTTCCTTTTTTTCCGATTACAACTGCTAGTTCACCTTCATAATCTAATTCTTGTGTGATATGAGTATGCGGATCAATACCTTGTTCATGACCAATAACCGTTGTCGGAGCTTTTGAAAAGAGCATCACATGCTTCGGTATATCTTCTTCACTTCCCATTTCGATTGCATGTTCACGATAGTTTTTTCCTACGCAGAAAATGTTTTTGGCTGGTCTTGGTATTGGAGCTAATATGGTTACGTCAGACAGAGCATAAACATATCTTTCTACCCTTTCTTCATGCTTTAATTTATCAACTATTTGCTTAACATCTTGAATAAATTTATCACCTAAAGCAACACATTCAACAAGTGTTTTCGGAAAAGAGGTTATTTCAAAGATTTCCTGTTCTGCTTTATGTATGTCAATCACTTTTTCTTCATGTAATAAGCCAACAAACGGCTCATTATGTATAGTCGCTGTCACAAACTTCAATGTCTTTTCCTCCTTCAAGTGTTCAAAGTTCGAACTAAGCTTTCTAGTTTTTCCTACTATTTTTTCAATTATGTTCACAATTAGTAATTGATAATATATTCGATATGTAAGAGGACATTTCCTTTTTATAAAGGCTGTTTTCGGAAACTTTGTTGCTATGTTAATAATGCTGGGAATGGTTGATTTCCTATAAAACTGAAATTTTTGGTAAAGAGACAAAAAGAAAGTAGAATATATTTTTGTAACTTTTTGTATATTTTTGAAATGTTTTATCGATTTTCTTTATTTAGTCTTTAAAATATGTATAATATTCTTGTCCTACGATGTTTAGTGCAAATTAAAATGAAATGGAGAAAATCATGTTGGATAATGAAATTGAATTCAAAAGACAAGGCTTAATCAAAACAGCCCTTCAATATGGAATTAATTCAAACATAACGATTCAATGCAGCCAAGAATTAGACTTGATTCTTCTACAAGAAATAAAAGAACTTAACAAGCAGTGGATAGAAGAAAATCCACCCCAAACTTTGAAATGAAATCATCCCTTCCCCTAACTACCACGATCAGGGTCCATCAAATCATCACATTTTTTCTCTTCTAAAATTGAAATTAAATCCCATTGGTCACACCCTTTCCTTCTGCTTCATAAACTATAAATAGGTAAATGTCATTACTTGTTTTAATTATCAAGCTAAAGGATGGTATAAATGCCAGCAATCGTAGGAGCTTTTAAGGTAAATAGTGTAGGAACAAGCAGCATTGTGCATGTTGGTGATGTTATTACCATTTCTCCTCATAGTGAGGTAAAAACATTTGCTGGTGCGGGTTCTTTCAATACAGGTGATGGATTAAACATATACAATCAAAACTCAGTTACAAATACGTATGATAATGATGTTGTTGACCAGCCAATCACTGGAAATCTCTAACCTTGTCATTACCTTTTAGCATAGGCTTAATTTGTCTAAGGAAGTGTGATTATGAATTTCTATATTAATCAATCAATCTGTATTAATTACCTCAAAGTAGGATCAGTTAATAACTCTTCCGTGTTTCAAATTGGAAGCGCAGGAATGATAAAGCCTTTATCAAATCTGTATAACACTGGTGGCTTTTATCAACCTGCACCTCAAATTACAACAGCAACGCCAACAGGTGTTCAGACACCTACTTCTGAAGGTCTTGTTGTTCCCTTATCATCGCCGGGATCAGTATCATAAAGTGATACTTCCATCAATGGGGGGTCTTACTGCCCGTTAAGAGTGGGATAAATTATCTAGGCATTCACCCATTTTCACCGTGTGCATACAATATTTGTATCAACTGTTGAGCGAGAAACAAAAAGGTGGGTGAATGACCATGAACTATCACGATATGATGAAATATTTACAGCAACTTCATCAATATGTTCAGCAGCAAGACAAAATGATTCAACAGCTTAACAAACAAATAATCAATCTACGATCTGATATAGAAAAAATAAAAAAGAAACCTGTCACAAATATCGAAAGAATTGAATATAAATTCGATCAATTAAAAGTAGAACAGCTTGACGGTGTCTTAAATATCGGGCTAAATCCAACAGATCCTGACCAAATTGATAACTTTGAGGTTCAACAAAACGGAACGAATGTAGGTGGTGTTCAACAGCAGCTTCGGGATCAGTTATTAAAACAATGTACACATGATATTCATCAGTTTTTAAACCATGATTGTATCCAATATATTCATCATGCAGAAAAACAATATGATTTAAAGCTTGATGAACCTCACCGTCAGCATATTATCGCAGATATTCGAAAACAAATTGATAGCCGAATTCAATATTACTTAAATGCTCAGCCTCTGTCAGATCAAGATTCTCTCGAAAATAAGAAGCAAGAAATTTTTGCTTTAGTTAAAAAGGATGTAGAAAATTCAATTAACCATTTTTTACAGCACTTGCCTAAAGATTCTGTTTAAAAGGAGTGGCTTTTTGTTATGAATTTTACAGTTGTGAATCGGGAAATACAGGTTGGAAACATTCATATAGTCGGGGTAGCAAGTTCATCGGTTTTTCTGATTGGGGATACACAAACGATCTCATTATCTTCCATCTTTGATACTCCTCCTGAATCTCTAATTATTGGTCCGCTAGTACCATTAGCACCACAATGATTAGTCGTCAGTCTAATGTTGAATCTGCTTATGTAAATTCAGTCGGGATCAGTTCAGTTTTCCAAATTGGTGATTCCCTACTGATTAAGCCAACAGGAAATGCCCTAGCTGTACAGCGGGAGGAGGAGAGGTTTTACGGCTTTGAAGGGGATTTGTCTATGTATCAAGCTTTCCAGGAGGAAATCCCCACACCCATTATTTATGAAGCAGTTACAACAAATTTTTTCCACGAAAATCCAAGAATCAATGTTCATTCCGTTAGCATTACTGCCCTTTCCAGTTCATCGGTTTTCCACATTGGCTCCACAAAAGATATTATTGCTGAAGCAAGAGTAAAGCATATTCGACAGTTACAAAATCTTAACAATGGAATTAATCTGAATACTGACACTTCACCTTAGGATGTTTGGATTCTCCGCTTTCTAAGAACACTCTTTTAGAAACTAGCATACAGTATTGTAGTAGTAAACTAATAAAGGATGTTTTATATGCCAGCAATTGTCGGTCCGATTAAGATTAATAGTGTAGGTGGAGGAGTCGTTAATTTTGGGGACACTTTCTATCTAGCTCCAAAAAGCCAATCAAAATCCGCCTCAGGGTCTGGCGGTGGAAGCACAGGTGATTTCCAGATTATTAACAATGGAATAAGTGCAACAAATTTAATTGATCCTGATGTATCAGACCAAAACATGGTTGCAAACAATTAACAACAAGATTAAGGGGGGAGATGTATTAAGCATCACCCCTTTTATAATTATCAAATCTGGATCTAATTTGTAATTACTCCTATCCAATAGAAAAAAATGATCCAGCATAACGCTTGACCATTTTTTTCTTTCATACATTTGCTCGTTTGGACCAACTTTATAGAGATTCTAAATATACTGAAGTTCCTTTTCCTGAAGGCTCGGCTGGTTCAACAATTAGTTTCCTTGGCAGTCTAGCCCTTAATTCCTGAACATGACTTATGACTCCAACAGATAGGTTTTGTGCTTGCAGCTTCTCTAGTGCAGTAATTACTGTATCAAGTAACTCGACATCTAATGTTCCAAACCCTTCATCCAAGAAGAAAAATTGAAGTGGATATTCCCCTCGAAGTTGAATTTGTGTCGATAAGGATAACGCTAAGGCTAAGGATGTTAGGAATGTTTCACCACCAGATAGTGTAGAAACTGGTCTTCTAACTCCACCATTCGCATCATCTCTCATAATGAAACCTCCTTGAGAATCTACTTCAATTGCATAGCGGCCACGGGTTAACATAGAAAGACGCTCAGAAGCATCACGACTGACTTGTTGCAGCTGCTCTTCTGCTACATATTCTACAAAGGTATTTCCTTTAAAAACTGATTGAAGCTTTTCTAGTTTTTGTAACATCTCATCAAGCTCTTTTTGTACTTGTTCAATTTCTGTAAACCGTTCATGCTTTTCCAGAAGTACTTCTAAAGCTTTAGTTGCTGCCCCCTTATTTGCAAGAGCTTCTTCTGTTTGCTGCTTCATCTCGACTTTTATCATTTGAATGTTATCCCATTGTTCTTGCGTTACCAATTTTCCATCTAATTTCTCTTCGATTCGCTTTAAGTCTGTATTAAGCTGCTTTATTTTATCTTTAAAGGATTCAATTTTACCTTTCATCTGCTGTCTTTCATCTGGTGTTAAAAGGGAAGCTAATGTTTCTTCAATAGTTATAAATGATGTTTTACTCTTTACTTGTTCCCAGGTTTTCTCAGACTCTTCAACCTGTCTTATAGCATGATCCAATCCTTTTTCATGAGCTTTCAGTTCACTTTGAAGCGCATGCAGTTGATTAGACTCAGTTTGCCATAGCTGATATTGTTCGTTTTCTTTCTCAACTAATGCTTTCAATTGCATTTCCGTTTCTTGAATCAGCGTACTAATCCCTTTCTCTGCTGAGATGCCACTAAGTTTTTCTTCCTTTTCCTTGATTGAAGAACGACGATTCTGTATTGTTGCTTGGAAGGCAATTAGCTTTTCTGAGATTTGCTGTTTATGGTTCTCTTGCTCTTTTACTTGAGCTTGTTGTTCCTCAATAAAGGTAACACTTTTTTGAATTCTATCTGTTAATTGCTCATAAGCAGCATCTTTTTCAGATATTTCACCTTGGAGCTTTTCAACCTCTTCAAAAGGAATCATCGTGTATTTCTTTAAGTATTGCTCATAGCTTTGCTCATAGATTTCCTTGTACTTTGAGGATTTATCAGTCCATTCCTTCACATCTTCAAGGAGTGAAGATATCATATCCTTTCCTCTCATCTCTTCCTTTTGCCACTCACGATACAGCTTGACTGTTTTTTCAAGAGCATCTCTTATTTGTAAAAAGTCCTGAGCCAAATTTTTGAATTCGGATTGGAAAAGATCGAATGCTTGTTGAAAAGATAAATTCTGAGAGATTTGCACCAACTCGTTTATTTGGACCTCTACGATTTGTTTCACTTCTTGTAAACTTCCAAATTCAGAGACAAGCTGTTCGGAAAGTCCTTCAGCCTTAATCTTTAGAGAATGGGGTTCTTGACTTAGCATTTGCATTTGTTCAACTTGTTGTTTCATTGTTTCTGAAAGCTTTTCCAAGTGTTCGCTTTTAGGTTCATCATGTACTGGGCTTGGATGGCTACAAGATCCGCATACTGGACAAGGTTCCCCTTCTCTTAGTTCCTTTACTAGCTCATATGCAAGCTGCTTGCTTTTTGCCTTATCCTCTTCCTGTATCACATTTTCTACTTTATTTTTAGCGAAAGACACGACTTGCTTATATTCATTCTCTCGCTTAGATACAAGATCATATAGTTGATTTAACTTAATGAAGTGCATGACGAGTTGTTGATTACTTTTTTGTAATTTCTCTGTTGTGATCGCTACCTTGTCTTTTTCAGTATTGAGAGCATTTATTTTCTTATCTAACGACTCATTTGATTCAATATATTGTTGCTTGTTTCTTAGTACTTGTTGCTTTGCTTCTGCAGCACCGCGTATCTGCTCTCTCTCCTTAACAGATACTAGCTTTGTATCCTGCTCTTTTTTTAAGGCTTGCTGCTTATCTACTGCTTTTTCGACTAACTGTTGTGCTTTTGATAATAATTCAAGATGATGCTTACGCTTTTTTTGAAGATCTTCATACTCTATTTCTAAGTTATGATAGATCTTTTGTTCATTTCTTAGTTCCTCTTCAACCTTTTGCAGTTGCAATAGCTTTTCACGTTTTGTGACTAACAAAGGTTCCTGCTCTGCTTTTTCCTTACGAATCCTCTCATACTCACGACTGGTTTTCTCGTATTGTTCCTTC
>DASQMK010000345.1:0-6109 GCA_035645575.1 Metabacillus sp. | reverse complement strand
ATTAATTCATCTAAAAGATAAAGTCAAAATAGAAACTCTTTTACAGTCTTTAAAGCTTACTAGTAAGCAGAAAGAAAAAGTAAATAAGCTACGGTTAAGATGTCTAAATGAAATAATCTAACTTTGGAAAAACAGCACTCGTATGCTTAATATATAGAACGAATAAATTGGATTAGTTGGAACGCCGTATGATTCGAAAGTTTCACGTACGGTGTGAACAGGGGGAAAAGGGAGCGATAACTTCAAACCCTTACCTATCTGTATTAAGAAGGAATTTGGATAAAATAGGGCTATTCCTATAAGGGAGGGGTGCTGTGTAATGGCTTCTGGACGAGATGAAATGATAAAGGCACTGAAGGAAATTCTTATCCCTTTATTAAGGGAAAAGGGATTTAAAGGTTCTTTCCCGCATTTTCGACGGAAATTAGAAAACAGAATTGACCTTATCTCTTTCTTCTTTGACAGGTATGGTGGTGGGTTTACTGTTAAAATAGGTGCTTCACCATCCAATGGCTTTACCATTAAGGGTGGATCACATTCTCCTCCGAATAAGGTAAACACTACTCACCATGTCCCACAAACATGGCTTGAACCATATGAAGGACATGACTCATTTGAAGAGCTAGTTCCACATGACATTTATGGTAAATTAGCACATGAATTTGTTACCCTTCTACCTAAACCAGAGGAATGGTGGAACTCGGATAAAATAGCTCGTATTATTAAGAAAAAGACCAAACAACAAGGTAATATAAATTTTGATTGAACATATAACCCGCTATTTAGCACGGATGCGTTAATCAGCATTAACGCATTTTTTATAGAAATCTTTATTCAACGAAAGGGTGTTATTCTTGAACAAGTATAAGCGCTGATTTTTCATTTAACTCATTTTTTATTGAAGTAACTGAGCAGGGGTTTCTTTTTTCCTAAATAAAAGAGTAGAACATCATTTCTGAAACAGTAATGAATGTCCTCCTTGGTTCGGATGATGGGTTAAATCAAAATCTTGGCGACGGACTAGATCCTGAAATTTGAGTTGAGCAATTTGGTTCAGTCCCCATATCGCAAAAATGTGAAAGTAAGGTATTAATAACATTGAAAAAACTTACAATTACGAACTATAATTTAGATTTAATGAAAAATGTTCGTGATTTAGTTGACGAAACCCTATGTAATTGTTATTATAAATACAAATTAAATATAGAAAAACGTCGTATAATATTGGGGATATGGCCCAAGAGTTTCTACCAAGCCGCCGTAAAGGGCTTGACTACGAGGTAAGTGTTCAATGGAAGAAGGTCATCAATTCTTCGTTTTTTATTTACACATGCCCTAGTCAACGCTCCGGTAGGTATCGGAGCGTTTTTTTATATTTGAAATGTTTATAAGCGATCATGCTAAGTGGCGCGTCAGGCAGATTTTGATCGCTCTAGTGTGGAAGTGTGACGTTATTCGAGTGTTCCATCAAGAAAACAGTTTGTTAAATCCCCAAGCAATTTATAAAGACTCACCATGAAGGGATCGGGAAAATAATGAAAAAGAAAATTTACTTTAATCATGATGGCGGAGTTGATGATCTTGTTTCGCTATTTTTATTACTAAAAATGGACACGGTTGAACTCACAGGTGTTTCGGTCATTCCAGCAGATTGTTATTTAGAACCAGCAATATTTGCGAGCCGTAAAATTATTGATCGCTTTGGTTATGGTGGTCTTGACGTAGCAGAGTCAAATTCTCGTGGGAAAAACCCTTTTCCAAAAGACTGGCGTATGCATGCATTTTATGTTGATGCCCTGCCGATTTTAAATGAATCTGGAAAAGTTGTAACACCAGTCGCGGACAAACCTGCACATCTTCATTTAATAGATACGGTTTTAGCCACTGAAGAAAAAACAACTTTGTTATTTACAGGCCCGCTAACTGATCTTGCTCGTGCATTAGATGAAGCGCCTGAAATTGAAGAGAAAATTGAACGACTGGTTTGGATGGGTGGTACATTCCGTGAAGCAGGAAACGTACATGAACCTGAACATGATGGAACAGCGGAATGGAATGTGTTTTGGGACCCTGAAGCAGCAGCTCGTGTATGGGACACCAGCATAGAAATAGATTTAGTGGCGCTCGAAAGTACAAACCAAGTACCGCTAACTTTAGATGTACGTGAGCGTTGGGCAAAAGAACGCCAAAATATTGGTGTGGATTTTCTTGGCCAATGTTATGCGATGGTACCACCACTTGTTCACTTTTCAACGAACTCCACATACTATTTGTGGGATGTATTAACAACCGCATTTGTTGGCAATCGTGATCTTGTGAAAGTAGAAACCATTAACAGCATTGTTCACACAGACGGTCCAAGCCTAGGCCGTACAGTTGAAACCCCTGATGGACGACCTGTGAATGTCGTTTATGATGTGAATCGTGATGCATTCTTCGATTATATGACCGAATTAGCTAAAAAAGCTTAATAACTAGAAAAGTACAGCTTAGACATTAACAACTTAGAAAGAGGAAAACAATGACAATAAAATCTCGACTTAAAATTATGATCTTTCTCCAGTTTTTCATTTGGGGATGTTGGCTAATTACACTTGGCTCGTATATGATCAATACATTACATTTTTCTGGCTCACAAGTTGGAGCGGTTTATGGCGCATCTGGACTTGCTTCTCTTATAATGCCAAGCCTGGTAGGGATTATCGCTGACCGATGGATGAAAGCGAATAGATTATATGGAATTTTTCATTTTCTTGGTGCGATTTGCTTATTTATAGCGGCACAAGCTTCAGACCCAACCGTTATGTTTTGGGTAATGTTTTTTAACGCTATGGTTTTCATACCGACAATTTCATTATCTTATACCATTTCCTATATTGGTTTAGAAAAAGAAGGACTTGATACGACGAAAGAATTCCCGTCCGTTCGTGTATATGGAACCGTTAGTTTTATTCTTGCCATGTGGCTCATTAGTCTTGGTGGATTTGAGTTAAGCAATATCCAGTTATACATTGCATCAGGGGCTGCCATCTTACTGGCACTATTTTCAGTTGTGCTGCCTGATTGCCCAACAGCAACTGTTAAGAAGGAGAAGTCGTGGATAAGCCACTTAGGACTCGACGCTTTTGTCCTATTTAAACAAAAGAAAATGGCCATCTTTTTCGTGTTTGCAATGCTGATTGGTGCTGCACTGCAAATTAACTTGGCATTTGCTGACCCATTCCTTCATGATTTTGCGCTAAATCCTGATTATAAAGAAAGTCTTGCTGTTAAATACCCAGCGATTTTATTATCAATTGGACAATTTTCAGAAGTAGTCTTTATTCTTGCCATACCATTTTTCTTACGTAAATTTGGAATTAAAACGGTCATGCTATTGAGTATGGCGGCTTGGACGTTGCGATTTGGTTTATTAGCATTTGGAGACCCAACCGGTTTAGGGTTCATCTTATTACTATTATCCATGATAGCGTACGGTGCAGCGTTTGACTTCTTTAATATTTCTGGATCGATGTTTGTAGATAAAGAAGTGGATCACCGAATTCGTGGGAGTGCACAGGGCTTATTCATGACAATGGTGAACGGATTAGGAGCTTATTTAGGTGCTTTGATTAGTGGAAGAATAGTGGATTATTTAACGGTTAACGGCATAAAAGACTGGCAGAATATCTGGTTAGTTTTTGCTGCCTATACAATCGTTCTTGGAATCGTTTTTGCGATAACTTTTAAATACAAACACAGCCAGGATACAGTGAACCATGTAAATAAAGCTACCTGATCTGTATGATTTAGAGTCAAGTTAGGATATGAACGATAAAATTAGCAGCCAATTTCTCCTTTGGGGAAATGCTGCTTTTTTGAATTTTTGTAGCGTGGAAAGAGGTTTTGTGTAAACACAGAACAAGCTTATAAAAAGAGGCGGTGATTGGGCTCCATTATACGTCAATATTCTTTCTAAATTTAGCGGATAAACATTGACGTATAACGGATAAGCTCTAATTTAATTAAACTTTCGTTTAGTGTAGCTGTTTAAGGATTTTTGTTGAATCGGTGCTAAATTTGTCACAATGAAATGGATTTTGTTCAATTAAAGTTTGTGTTATTTGAGATAAGGATGTACCTTTTAAAAAAGTTTAATCAAAATTGCTGTATTGTAGGTTTTTTTATTCAGCAATCGGGCGCGATTGCGGAACAAGAAGGAAAAGGGTAATGCATATTAGTCATGTATAATATGTATCACCCTTTATTGTTTTGACTTTTTACGATTTAGGTCTTGATAACTGGTTGTTGAGATCACATCGATCTTCCCTGAATTAACAATGATTAATTTACCTAACGATACCATTATTGACGGTGAGATCGTAGTTTCTAATGAAAATCGCCGACCTAGCTTTGAAGAAACAATGGAACGATTTATGCTTAAGAAATCAAAGTATCATATTCGATTTTGTGTATTCGATATCCCAGGCGAACTTCTCAAAGGTACATATGATTCATCATAATAAATACCTTGTTCAAGTTCATAGATCACTTTTGCAGTTGCTATCTGAGCATCCTCTTTTGTTTTAAAGCCACTCTTTTTCTCTTTTGGGATCTCTACAAAAAGCTACAATTTTTCTAAAACTCCCTACCTTGCTACATAATATTTACATAACTTTAACAATTTCCCTATATTCAAATAACATACACTCCTTATAGTAAAATTTGTGTCTTAAATTTCGACTAAGAGATTGAATAAATATTAAAGGAGAAAATAAAGTATTTTAAAATTAATCATTTAAAAATTTGCAGCAGAAAAGGAGAAACACAAAAGGTATGAAATTTATGAAAAAAAAATCAATAATAATCCTTACAACACTAACTATGGCATCTTCTACGCTGCCTGTTCAAGCCGCCAGTCAATATTCTGATATCGAGCGGAGCTTTGGGAAAAATGAAATACAAACTGAGAGTGATAATGGCTCAATAAAAGGATATCCTCACGGTTCTCGTACAGAATCAGTAGTTACATCAAATAATACGTTTAAAGGTAAGCTGTCAAAACCTGCAAAGCCACAAGGGACTACTGAAGAAATAAATATAGATGCTCCTGAAGTTGATCAACCTTTATCAGCAGTGGATAATGGTGGCAATGCTAATGATGCTATCTTAAAGAATATAGCTGCGACTAATCCTTTTATACATATTTTAGATGGTTTTGATCAAATATGGTCTATGAATCAACCAGATTGGAGAGACGGATCAGCGTTAACTAAACTAGGTGCAAATGGTGAGGTTGCGTACTATGGTGACGGACCTACCGTTTATTTTGATGGATATAAAAATGATAAGACAAAAGTAGTAGCAGATAAGAAGACATATGCTAACGAAGAAATCAGAGATACAGAGACTTGGGAAGCTAATATAAAATATGTAGAGAACGTTACTAAAAACAGAACTGATGAAGAGGCGTTAGCGGCCTATTATGATGATCAAAGAGATAAGATATATAGTATGATGGAGGCTTATGGGCCTTTAGCTAATACATACGTGGATATCGTTAACCCGATTACAAGTGTTGTAAGATCACCAGAGGACATGAATAAAGTATTGGAAGAAGCGACAGTTGAAGACCAAAGTCAAGGAATGGGACAATGGAAGGAATCTGAACTATCAGATGCGATGGATTTAGTACATTTGATTAGATTTAGGAGCCCTTCATCGTCAAACCCTTCTAAGTACTTTTTCTCTTCTCCAAGACCGTACAGAATGAATTCAAATGGAGAAGTGAAGGAAGTTGTTGATAAGAACGGTTTACCTGTTTGGGAAACAATAGGCAGTGGAGAAAGTACAGTTGAAGAATTACCTTCAGGTGGTAAAAAAGAAACGGGAGAAAGACATTACCAGCAATATGAAACGAATGTGGAAGTAATTCCTGCATTAGAATATGTAAAAAGAAAAGCGGAAGATGGAAGAGGCAAAGACGGAGCTTTTCCAAGTGGGCATACGAGTGCATCATATTTGTCAACATTCGGATTTGCATATGCAACACCGGAAAGATATGCTGAATTTTTAACAAGAGCAGCTCAAATGGGAGAAAATAGAATAGTGAGTGGAATGCACTCTCCAC
>DASQMK010000344.1:0-1667 GCA_035645575.1 Metabacillus sp. | reverse complement strand
GCTAGTAAAAGGCACGTTTGAATAGCTTATTGTTCTCAATAAGTCTAAAATGCTTACTAAAGAGGCAAAAGAATTGCCTCTTTTATCCTTTTATCGACCCAATCATGGCCCCTTTAGCAAAATGCTTTTGAAGGAAAGGGTATACAATAAGAATTGGTATTGTCGAAACAATTATCGCTGCCATACGAACAGTCGATTCAGAGATGTTTTTCTGGAAGCCTATTGTAGTTCCTGAGCTTTGAAGTACTTGAGATGTATTGCTAATTAAATCCCTTAAAACAGCCTGTAATTGCCAATTTTCCTTGTCCGTAATATAAAGGACGGTTGAGAAAAAGTCATTCCAGTAGAACACTGCAATAAATAAACCAATTGTTGCTAACACAGGTTTTGATAACGGCAATACAATACGGAAGAAAATCGTTAAATCATTGGCACCATCAATTTTTGCCGCTTCCTCTAACGTATCTGGAATTCCTCTAAAAAAGCTTGTCATCACAAAAATATTAAAAGCACTAATTGCATTTGGCAAAATTAACGCCCACAGTGTGTTCATCATCCCTAGCTCTTTTACTAGTAAATAATTCGGTATAAGCCCTCCATTAAATAACATCGTAAAAAGAATAAGAAATGAAAATAACTTTGCTCCTCTCAGCCTCTTTTTAGAAATAGCATAAGCAGTTGTGGCTGTAAAAAAGGTTCCAATAAATGTTCCTGCTAATGTTGTAATCACAGTCGTTTTGAATCCACTTAAAAAAGAGTTATTTTGCAAAATTGCTGTATAAGAATCTAGTGAAAACCCTGCCGGTAATAGAAACAATCCTCCTCCAGCAGCTAACTTTGCATCACTTAACGAGCCCATAATAAGATACCAAAATGGAAAGATCATAATAACTACTAGCAAAGACATAAAAATATAGTTACATATAAGAAAAATCCGTTCTCCCCTTGTCATTCCAACCATTGTTTTTACCTCCTACCAGAGTCCTTCTTGCCCAGATTTCTTCACAATTTTATTTGCGGTAACAATAAGCACTAAAGCAATAAGTGATTTAAATAAACCAGCAGCTGTAGCTAAACTGTAATTTGCTTCTTGTATCCCTCTTCTATAAACGTATGTATCAATAACATCTGCCACATCATAAACAAGAGGGCTATACAATAAATAGATTTGCAGGAATCCTGCTTCAAGGATATTGCCAAGACTCAATATAAGCATGATTAATATCACAGGTCGTATAGACGGCAGTGTGACATGCCACATTTGCTTAAATTTATTAGCCCCATCCATTCGTGATGCCTCATAGAGGTCAGGATTCACTCCCGTCATTGCCGCTAAATAAATTATCGTCCCCCAACCCATTTCCTTATATACATCCGATATGACTAAGATCGAGCGAAAATGCTCTTTACTAGTTAAGAAGCTAATAGGATCTCCACCAAATGCCTTGATGACATGATTGACAAATCCATCTACTGGATTTAAAAAAGTCATTATGATTCCAGCAAAGATAACCCAAGAAACAAAATGAGGTAAATAAATAATCGATTGAGTAAATCGTTTAAATACCATATGGCGCATTTCATTTAATAATAAGGCTAAAATAATTGGTGCAGGAAAACCTATCAAAAGTTTTAATCCACTGATGATGAGTGTATTAAAAAAGATT
>DASQMK010000343.1:0-3267 GCA_035645575.1 Metabacillus sp. | reverse complement strand
GAATATCTCTTTCATTAGGACGTAATGGTCCGCCAAAATACTGCTGTAAAAATCCTGGTTGAGTTAAAATCATAAGTTCATTTAGAATCGTTCTAGATATGTCTTTAATAATACCCAAATCAATTCCTAGTCGAACATCAGACAAACATTTTGCTGTTTCATTTGATTCAATAATTCGGCTATATGCTAAGGTTCCAAAGGAACGATAAACCCTGTCTTCAAGTTGAGTATGAGAGGACTGATAAAGGGCTTCACGAGTTGATCTCTCTTGATCAATCAACTGTTGAACAACACTAATTAAATCTTCTACAATATCTTTTTCAGATTTACCAAGTGTAATTTGATTCGAGATTTGAAAGAGATTTCCTATAGCTTCGCTACCTTCACCATAAATTCCTCTAACAACTAACCCTAATTGATTAATTGCTGGAATAATTCGATTAATTTTTTGAGTAAGGACCAAGGCTGGAAGGTGCATCATCACCGAGGCTCTTAATCCTGTTCCTACATTTGTAGGGCAACTCGTTAAATAACCTCTTTGTTCATCAAAAGCATAATCAACTTTCTCTTCAATCCAATCATCCAATTGACTAGCCATATTCAAAGCTTCTCCAAGCTGAAATCCTGGGAACAAGCACTGGATACGAATATGATCTTCTTCATTCAGCATAATACTAACTTCTTCATTTTCAGAGAGTAAACATCCCCCATAAATAGAATGGTCAGCTAAATTAGGGCTAATCAAATGCTTTTCTACTAACACCCTCTTTTGAATTGGTTGTAGGTCATTCATTTTCAATAGCTCTAACTGACCGATATTTTGGAACGTTTTATTTGCATATGAGTGTTCAAAGAAATTTAGAACTTCTTGTAATTCTTCGTTTGTAGAAAGGGTTGGGAATTTATACTGTTCTATATTCCGTGCTAAACGAATGCGACTGCTTAAAACGATATCTGAATCAGGACCTTCTTGACTCATCCAAGCACTCATTGCTTTATTCATAAAGTTTTGGAGTGACATGTTATGATCCCTCCTCATTAAAGCTGCTTAATTTCTTTTCAAGTAACCTAATCTCATCTCTTACCTTAGCAGCTTGCTCAAATTCTTCTTGAGCAATGTAGCTATGGATCTGATTCTTTAATTGTTCAATCTTTTTTCTAACATGTAGGTCTCCACCAATTCTTTTAGGAATTTTTCCAGCGTGAACTGTATTTCCACCGTGAACTCTTCTTAGAATTGGGGTTATATAATGTTTAAATGTAGAATAACAATTTGAGCAGCCAAATCTTCCTACTTTTTTAAATTGATGAAAGGTCATCTTACAACGATCACATTGTGGAACTTCTTCTGTTTTAAAAACATTTTGTTCCTCAGACTTTGCAAGTCCATGATCCATATTTAGAAGACCTGTCAATAAATTATTCAATGAAAACCCTGTATTTGTATTAAACATAAAAAGATCACTATTTTCTTTTGCACAATGCTCACAAATATGAACTTCTGTTTTTTCACCATTGATCACTTTTGTAAAGTGAAACGTTGCCGGCCTTTCTTGACATTCCTGGCAGATCATTCGTCTCCCCTACTTTCACTTATATTTCAAAGAAGTTAACATGGCTTTAACCATTCGTGCTCTCAATTCGTCCCGATGGGGAAGATCAATATATAAAACGGAACGATCAATAACACTTAACATAAGCTTTGCTTCACGTGAAGAGATCACTTCCTCAGTCACTAACCGACCGATTATATCCTCAGCAGCAGCTTGTGAAAGTCGTTGGTTAATTAAACGTAAAATCTGTTCTAGTAAGTGAGCTTGATTATCAGCACGAACTTTAATAATTCGAATATAACCCCCGCCACCTCGTTTACTTTCAACCATGTAACCCCGTTCAATTGTAAATCTTGTATTTATAACATAGTTTATCTGTGAAGGCACACATTGAAATCGATCCGCAATTTCACTGCGCTTTATTTCTACAATTTCTTTTCCACTACTGTCTAGTACGTTTTTTAAGTACTGTTCAATAATGTCTGAAATATTTCTCACTCAACCTCCCCCTCACTGACTTTGACTATATTTGACTTTAATCTAACTATAAAACGAACAGAAAAATTTTTCAACTCTTCTGTTTCATTTTAAATATTGCCAAATTTGAGGGCTGTAAAACCTCTTTAGAATATTTTTTCTACTTCTTGAATTTCAACAAGAACTTCCTCTAGCATTCTATGCTGGGTGGAATCAATGTCTATATCAAACTGGTAGTAAAAAGTTACTTTACCATCTCTGTCTTTTTTACATGAAGTCATGACAATTTTATTTGTTCTTATCTTATAAGGTAATAGCTTTTCAATCACTTCATCCACTGATGACCGGTTTGAATTAACAACTACTTTCATTTTTCTTCGCGTTTTTTTCGCATCCATATATTCTTCTAGTTTATTTAAAAAAATTAAACACATCAGGACAATAATCGTTGTAAATGAAGCTAATATATACATACCAGAACCAATTATTAATCCTAATCCTGCCACAATCCAAATAGATGCAGCAGTAGTTAATCCTCTGACCGTTGCACCTTTTACTAATATCGTTCCTCCTCCAAGAAATCCTATTCCACTTATAACATAAGAAGGAATCCTTGAAGGATCGAACTGACTATTAGCATGAACTTTAATATAATCCTCAAATCCATACAAAGATAAAATCATCATCAGACATGAACCAATCCCCACTAATAAATGAGTTCTAAAGCCAGCAGGATGACTCTTAAATTCACGCTCTAATCCAATAATTCCACACAAAATAGCAGCAATAAAGATACGAAAAAACATTGTATATGTGTCTTGATTTATATATTCGAGCAAGTCCATATTCATTTCCCCTAGTTAGTTAGATAATGTGTTTTAATATATATATACGCGGTAGAATGTCATCAAACACAATTATTTTAATTTTTTATGGTATTTTACATCCTGGAAAGATTTATTATCCTCTTTTCTTTCAATTATTTTAAAATAAAAATAGTGGTAGGTACCCCAATATGCTTCTTCTAAGCACAGACTTTTAGCTAGTAACCCTTCTTTATATGTTTTTTTCATGCACAAAAAAAGACCAGTATTTTTACTGATCTTTTCCTCTTCTTACTTGGCAACGTCCTACTCTCACAGGGGGAAACCCCCAACTACCATCGGCGCTGAAGAGCTTAACTTCCGTGTTCGGCATGGGAACGGGTGTGACCTCTTCGCCATCATCACCAAATAAT
>DASQMK010000342.1:0-2232 GCA_035645575.1 Metabacillus sp. | reverse complement strand
TCCTGTACTTTGATTCTTTTACAATTTCTAAAGCTTCCTCGAGAGGTTTTAGGGCCAATTCTAAGGTTGGTCGCATACTTCATCTGAAAAGCTTGTAACTTTTTTAAGTATTCTACCTCTAACCGAAGAAGCTCGTTTTCTCTCTCCAATTTTTGTTCGTAGGGCATTTCTTTATCTTGAATCTTTTTTTTACTTCCTCTATTCCTAGCTTTATCAGACATTGGTGGCCGTCCTTTCGGTTTATCAAGAGACTCAGCACCACCCTCCAAAAAAGCTTTCTTCCACGCTGTTATCATAGGAGGATTTGTTAGCCCGAACTCCAGGGCTGTTTCGATTACTTAAGATCCTGTTCTTTTCATAAAGCTTAATACATCCAGCTTGAATTGAACAGAATAAGTTTTATTCTGTTTTTTACTCATTAACCCTTCAGGTCCGAACTTCTCGTAATTTTTCACCCAATTAATAATTTGCTTATGTGACTTAATGCCATGCTTTTTAGCTAACAATTTAAATCCAAGTTGCCCTTCTTGATATTCTCTCACTACCATAAACTTAAATTTTTCATCATATTTAGACATAAATAAAACACCCCAGAAGTTAGATTTTTTACTCTAACTTTTGGGGTGCAGTACATCCTTTTCTTAATGTTCAATACTTAGACGTTATATCGAAAGAAAAGTTTTGTTTTTTATTTTTTTATTAAAATTTTATCATTGGAAAAATCTAAAAATATAGAGTTTTCTTCCTATCTTTCAGAAGTCAATATTTTAAATTAATTATCATATTATTCTGTATATACTTACTCAATAATATGGCCCGATTGTTGAACAAGGTTATATAAGACAACATTAAGTTTTTCGAAAGTTCTAAGCTATTGGTGTACCATTTTTTACAGGATTAACTTAGATATAGAATAGAGATCTATAAGGTAAATAAAAAGAACAGAAATAGTTAGAACAGATATCAGTAAAGAAAGAACTATACCAGTAGATGTTTCATGGGTTATTTTCTCATATTTTTGTGCAAATACAAATACACCTGCTCCAATTGGAAGTGCCGACATTAAAATGGAAGCCAATGCCCACATGGGTTCTAATTCAAACACAAAAAATACTAAAAAAGTAGTAACAACTGGTTGGAATACTAATTTCATAAAAATAAGAAAATTAACCTCTCTGTTTACTAAACTAGACCATTTTAAAAGTTCTTTTTGATTAGTAAGTCCTAATCCAATAGCAAATAAAGCTGTTGGACCAGCTGCATCGGACAGAAAACTTGCAAAAATATCTATTGATTTAGGTAACGTAATATTAAACAATGAAAAAACAATTCCTAAAAGAACAGATAACGTAATTGGGTGAAATAATACAGGTTTTAATACATCTTGTAAGAAATAAAATAAGCCTTTCTCGTTTTTGTTCTCTTTTGCTCTTACCCACTCGAACGTTACTATTACTGTTGCTATTACTGGAACGTTGTGGATCAATGTAGCGAGAGCAGCTGGCAAGGCAGCTTCGTTTCCAAAAGCAGCAATTAATAAAGGAAGTCCCATATATCCAGTAGTACCATAAGATGCATTCATCCCGTAAATAGATAAAACGGCTGACCTCTTTTTTAAAAAAATGTGCATAAATAGAATGGTAAGGAAAAAACTCGATAGTATTCCTATAAGATTAGCAAAAAGAAAATTCCAATTAGTTAACTGTGAAATTGGAGCATTAGCTACTGCATAAAATAAAAGAGCAGGTAAAGCAATATAAAACACGTAACTATTTAAAGTTTTTGATCCAGAAGCTGAAACTACTCCTATTCTCCCTGCGATGTATCCGCAAAATATAATAGCGAATATTGGCAAAATAATATCAATAATTATCTGCATAACGTAACCTCCCCAAAAATAACTTTTATTTGTTTATGAGTATAAACTTCTTGAGGTATCATATAAAATGAATATTACAGATACTAGATATCATTGAAAATGATAAGGTGGAGTTCAGTATGGATATAAAAGATCTTGTGATATTAAAATCAGTTGCAAAACATCAAAGCATTTCTAAAGCTTCTGAGGAACTTAACTATGTTCAATCAAATATCACTAGGAGTATAAATAAACTTGAAGATGAGCTAGGGACTAGACTTTTTATAAGGCATGGCAGGGGAGTTACGATTACGAATAATGGACAAACGTTATTATCTTACGCTAATCAAATTATAAATTTGATGGAGGAATCA
>DASQMK010000341.1:0-2463 GCA_035645575.1 Metabacillus sp. | reverse complement strand
AATTAAATCCATATCAGCAACAGTAGTCCCAACATCCTCTGCAGTAATATAGCGTCCATTCAGTCCCTGAATATAACGCCCAAACGCACGGAACATTTCCTCATTTTTATCCTTTCTAGGATCTCCAATAATAACTGTTTTTCCGCCTCCAAGGTTCAATCCAGCGGCGGCATTTTTATAAGTCATCCCGCGAGCAAGACGAAGTGCATCCTCTATCGCATCTTCCTCTGAAGCGTATGTCCACATTCTGGTTCCACCTAGAGCAGGTCCTAATGTTGTATCGTGAATGGCAATAATTGCTTTTAATCCAGATTGCTTATCTTGGCAAAATACCAATTGTTCATAGTCATATTGTTCCATATACTTGAAAATTTCCATGTTGTGTTTCCTCCTAAAGAGTTTTACTTTTCTGAAGAACATAAAGCCAATGCTAATGAATATAGTTTACTTTCAGAACTGTCCGATCGACTTGTTAGGACAATTGGTGCCTTTGCTCCAGCAATTACTGCTCCAACCTTTGCATGTGCAAAATGTATCAAAGATTTATAAAGGACATTACCTACCTCAATGGTTGGGACAAACAAAATATCAGCATCCCCAGCTACTTCACTTTTGATTCCTTTATGCTTGGCAGCTAGAAGTGATACTGCATTGTCAAGGGCTAAAGGACCATCAATGATACAATCCTGAATCTGTCCTCGTTTGTTCATCATTGTAAGTGCAGCTGCATCAAGTGTGGCTTTCATAGAAGGGTTTATGACCTCTACGGCTGCAATTGCTGCAACCTTTGGAAAAGTGACTCCAATTGATCGGGCCACATTGACTGCATTAATGACTATCTGTTCCTTTTGTTGTAAATCAGGCTCAATGTTCATTGCTGCATCTGTAACAAAAAGTGGTTTTGGATAACCAGGAATATCAAATACACCAACATGGGATAAAACTCTTCCTGTTCTTAATCCATAATCCTTATTTAAAACAGCTTTTAGCAGGCTTGAAGTTGGTAGATGACCTTTCATAAGGACTGATGCCTCATTTTGATGAACGGCTCTAACAGCAAGCTCTGCTGATTGTTGATTAGACCTAGCATGTATGATTTGAACTTTTTCTTTACTTATTCCTTTTTTATCTAATTGAAGTTCAATAACATCCCTTTGACCAAATAACATAAAATGAGCTAAGTCACGATGAATAGCCTCAGCTACTGCCTCAATTACCTCTTCATCTTGAGCTGATGCCACGGCTACAGTTTTCCCTTTTATATTAGCAGCCTCCACTAGTAGGTTTTCAAACTTCATTCTCATTCATTTCCTTCCAAGAACATCAGCTTAAAAAACTGATTGTTTCTAATTAAATATCAGCAAAAATCATGCCAAAAAAGCAAGTCTTGTCCAAATTTAATGTTAAAGAGTGACTTAGATGTGTTTTTTCATAGTTACTCCTATAGATTATGTATAAAAGATAAAGAAAGACTTATTCCTTTATCCTTCTTTATCATATAACGATCATGCACCTTTTTGCAAACTATGAATTCTATTGCATGCTATTGTTTGCAAGATTATACTTTTCCATTTTATAATATAGACTTCTTAATGATATCCCTAAAGCCTTTGCTGTTTGAGTTCGATTATATTCATGAAACTCTAGAGATCGTTTAATAACATCAGCCTCTACTCGTTCAACAGCTTCTGCTAGTGTTTCTTCATTATTATGAACAAATGCTGTATTTTCTTGAGTCTTTCTTTCATGCTGAGAGAGATGTAACATAGGAATATGTTTCCCACTAATCGTTGTTTCATGATGTTCCATAAAGATGATCGCTCTTCCAAGCACGTTCTCAAGTTCTCTGACGTTTCCAGGCCAATCATACTGAATAAGCTGATTAATTGCCTGTGAAGTTAAGCTTTCAATATTTCTTCCATAGTCCTGATTTAATTTTTGAATTAAACGTTCACAAAGAGCAGGAATATCTTCTTTTCGATCCCTTAACGGAGGAATCGAGATCGGATAACGATTTAATCGATAATATAAATCCTCCCTAAAGCTCCCATCTGCCATTGCTTTTTCAATATTAACATTTGTAGCAGCTATCACTCGTACGTTAACAGGAATTGGCTTTGTTCCTCCGACTCGAACGATTTCATTTTCTTGTAACACTCTCAATAGCTTTGCCTGCATGTTGGCTGAAAGATCGCCTATTTCGTCTAAAAAGATGCTTCCATTATTCGCTTCTTCAAAGAAGCCTTTTTTCCCACCTCGTTTAGCTCCTGAAAAAGCCCCCTCTTCATATCCAAATAGCTCACTTTCAAGGAGATTTTCAGCAATTGCAGCACAATTTACTCGAATAAATTTATTGTATTTACGGTTGCTAGCATTATGGATAGCATGGGCAAATAGTTCTTTTCCTGTTCCTGATTCCCCTCGTAACAGAACCGTAGCGGGTGTTTTCGCTCCTAATTTCGC
>DASQMK010000340.1:0-4286 GCA_035645575.1 Metabacillus sp. | reverse complement strand
ATTTCAAGGCTCTGAACCTAAATTTGGGGAGATTAATATTCTTTTAATAGGCAGTGATTCAAGAGGAGAAGAACACGCTCGGTCAGATACCTTAATGATTGCTCATTATAGTCAAAATACTCATCAGATGAAGATTGCTTCAATTATGAGAGATACATATGTAGACATACCGGAAAATGGAAAGCAGAAGATCAATGCAGCATTTGCGTTTGGTGGTCCAGAGTTAGTTAGAAAAACGATCAAAGAAAATTTTGATATAGACATCAACTATTATGCAGTTGTTGATTTTGAGGGGTTTGTTAAAATAATAGACTTGATTGTACCAAATGGAATTGAGGTTGAAATTCCATATGAGATGTCCCATGGAATAGGGATGACACTTCAACCAGGTACTCAAGTATTGAATGGAGAAGAAATTCTTGGATATGTAAGATTCCGACATGATCGATTAAGTGATTTTGGTAGAGTTGAGAGACAGCAGGAAGTGGTTAAGAAGGTTTTGGCACAAGCAGTAAGCTTTCAAACCTTAGTGAATATGCCTAAAATCATTGGGATGGCGGATCCTTACATTGGCACAAATGTCGATACTCCGACACTTCTGTCAATTGGGAAAGGATTAATGACGGAAAAGTCAAAATCGATGGAAAGTATTCGAATTCCAGTTCAAAATTCATATGAGGATAAAACGGTTAACGTTGGTCAGGTATTAAGCATTGATTTTGATAAAAATAAGCAGGCGTTAAAGGAGTTTCTCTCATCAAGTGATGAAGGGGCAGGGAAGGATGAGCAATAGTCTATGGTGAAGTAGGGGGAAAGGGAAACTTGAGAGGAAGATAGATTTGAATCAAAGAGAAACAACTGTTGATAATTTACTTCTAATGATTGTGTTTTGCTTGTTTGTTATTAGTCTAATTGCCGTTTATAGTGGTTCTGGTCAATATGAAACAAGTGACCCGTTTTACTTTGTAAAAAGGCAATTAATATGGTACATAATTGGGGTCACCGTTATGGTAGCTGTAGCTATTTTTGACTATGAGTTGCTTGAGCGATTTGCAACCCCTTTTTATATAATTGGACTTGTCTTATTAATAATCGTACATTTTTTTGGTACATTTAAAAATGGCTCGCAAAGATGGATTAGTTTTGGTTTTTTTGAACTACAGCCTTCCGAGTTTATGAAGGTATTTGTCATTCTGTTTCTAGCCGTTCTTTTAAGTAAATTAGGAGCAAACCGATTATTTTTTTTAGAAAGTATTCCGATTACAGGGAAGATAGGTTTATATACAATTCTTCCATTTATGTTGATACTAGTTCAACCTGATTTAGGGTCTGCTCTTGTTATAGCGGCCATTTCTTTTTCATTGATCGTTGTTTCAGGTATTCCTTATAAGATGATCTTGTTAATGTTATCAGGTTTTGTCGGAATGATTGGTTACCTGGTTTACCTACACCAACATAATTTTTCTATATTTATAAAAATAATTAAGCCGCACCAGCTGGAAAGGATATATGGTTGGTTAAATCCATATGATTTTGCTTCCAGCTACGGATACCAATTAACACAGGCATTGAGTGGAATTGGTTCTGGACAAATGCAAGGAGCTGGTTTTAATCAAGGAATTCAGGTGCAAAGTGGACGAGTTCCAGAGGCACATACGGATTTTATCTTTTCTGTTATCGGTGAAGAATTTGGGTTTATCGGGGCGGCTACTCTAGTAAGTTTATATTTTCTATTAATTTATAGAATGATAAATATTGCCTTTAAGGCGCAAACGTTGTTTGGATATTATATTTGTTGCGGTTGTGTTGGCCTTGTTGCCTTTCAAGTTTTTCAGAACATCGGAATGACAATTGGAATCATGCCAATTACAGGTCTTGCCCTTCCGTTTATCAGTTACGGTGGAAGTGCCTTAATTACAAATATGATCGCAATTGGTCTTGTTTTAAGCGTAAATATAAGATCTAAAAAATACATGTTTAGTGATTTTTGATCTTAAGATTAAGATAGGGCTTTTAAGTAATCATTCTTTATTGCAATTTCATAACTTGACTTATTGCGGATGGCTTAGGTAGGACGAACATTGAAGGGGTATATGCAGCAGGGGATATGACTTTTTCCGGGTCTTCACAGCTAATCATCGCTGCAGGTCAAGGGGTCCGTGCGGCAGCAGGCATCAACCATGATTATTAAGGAGTATCTCTGTCAAAAAGTTTGGTTTAATAAAGATAAGCGTTAGTCTAAGAAGGGCTAACGCTTATCTTTTTGAAAGTATTAGACATCTAAAGCCTTGAGATTAGGATTTGGTGATAACCTTTTGAACATTTACCTTCCTTTGAAATCCTTCTTGAATTGATCAAAATCACTTTTTATGTATTGAAAGGATTTAAGATGGCCGCCATGATCTGGGTGGGATAACTTTAATAAATCCTTATAGGCGGCTACAACTTCTTTTTTACCAGCCAGTTTAGATAGTCCTAATTTATCCCGATATTCTTGTAATGGGAAACGTATCTGATGTAAGGGGGATGTTGTGTCTTTTTTTTGTTCCTGGCCCTTACTAGAATTGGTATGCAGGGACTTTTCCTTGTATTCAATTAGTTCATTTCTTAAACGTATATTTTCTGTTAATAAAGAATTTACTTCCTTTTGGAGATCATCTTTTTCCTTTTTTAGATGTGAAATTTCTTGATGAAGATTTTCTCTTTGCTTTAAAAATACACTTGTTGAATTTTCATGAAGGGCTTTGATTCCTTCAATATATTCTTCCTGTACTTTTAATTTAGATTGAAATTGCCTAATGATCTCATTTTTTTCATTTCGCAATGTGTTTTGTAATAACTCGGTTGTTTGATCATCGACAGTGTACGTATTCTCTTCGTTTGAAGTGATATTTCCTTCTTTTATCCATTTTCTAATTGTGAGTGTTCTTATATTTTCAGAGACTCCTGCTTTTGTGAGCATGTCTATTGCTTCGTTCATCTTCAATATCGTCACCCTTTTTCATCTTTTCTCCGTCAGAGAAAATTACTTACTATATATATAAGGTGAACAACGGGGTTTTTTGTCCTTCAAAAGATGATAGATTAAATGAAGAAACAGATCATTCGTCATACAAAAAAACGGGCGCACTTCTTAAAATGAGGTGCGCCATCATATTAATGGGGGATTACTTTTCTTGAAAGGTAAGTAAAAAAATTTTGTACTTAGTTTTAGTGTCTAGCTCCAGCGCCTAGCCCCTCGAGGTCATAAGCTAATATAGAATTGAAGGCAAAGGACGCCTTCTATTCTAAATCATCTTATTTGCCCTAGGCTGACCAAGGCGCTTGCGCTTTTGTTCTTTTTTAAGTAAATACAATACTGTAATCCATGAGGCAATTGGAATAACCATGGTTACTCCAATTCCAGCACAAAGTAATGTGATCATCTCAGCGCTAAATATTTTTGAATTCACAATTTCCCCCACAGAATAAGATAAATCTTTAAACCAGATAAGTAAGGCTAAATACCCACCGAAGAAGGCAAAAATCCATGCGACTAAAACAACATAAGTATCACGTTTGACATCTTTAATTGTGCCGGTTAAATATGTATGTTCATTGTTCTGATCTATAGAAACAAATACTTTCTGTCCCACTTGAAATTCCTGGTCATAGGCTTTGTAAGTTGAATATTCGTTTGTTAAATGAACAAGCTGTCCTTTCTTATCACCGTTTTTTACTTTAGCGATAATCTGCTGAAAAGTTGATCTTTATTATCATAAATGTCCATAACGTCAGTTGTATCTTTTAGTTCAGTTTTTATTACTTCAGCAATTGGACGATCGTAAAATGAATAATTGTGATGGACAAAGATAACCGATACGATAAAAGAAATGACTAGTATAAGGTATAAAAAGAATTGTTTACGAGTGATTGTTTTATATTTTTCTACGATAAAATTCAAACTAAATCCTCCAACTATGATAAAAAATTGCGTAGTGAATATTACATTCCATATTCTTATACATCTGTCATTGAAGCAAAGTTGCGTTCTTTTATGAGTCGTGGTAATACTTACTGTTTTCATAAAAACACAGTGTTACACAGATGAAACAAGTATCTTTTTGCGTGACAAAAAACTATCTACCCTTCATCCGTTTACTATCTTTCTAAATATAAGTATGCTTTTTATATTGCAGTAGTCTTTACTAATAAATTGACAATGTAAGTCAATATTAATATAGAATATAATCTGGAGGTAGACAAAATGACACGTTATCCATTTCCTGAAGGCTTTTTATGGGGAG
>DASQMK010000339.1:0-10823 GCA_035645575.1 Metabacillus sp. | reverse complement strand
TTGAAGAAAAATAAAGAACTTTACGAGAAGTACTTAAAAAACAATTATAAATTAGAAGCACATGAAGACCCTAGAATTACAAAGTTAGGAAACTTTCTTAGAAAGACAAGTTTAGATGAATTACCACAGTTAATAAATGTTTTAAAAGGTAATATGACATTAGTCGGGCCAAGACCAGTAGTAGAAGAGGAACTAATGGAATACGGGGAAAATGTCAATAAATTTTTATCAGTAAAGCCTGGTGTTACTGGCTATTGGCAAGTAAGTGGGCGAAGTAATGTGGGATATCCTGAACGGGTAGATTTGGAATTATATTATGTATATAATCAGTCACTTTTATTTGATTTAAGAATAATTATTCTAACTATATGGATGGTATTGATTAGAAGGGGAGCTTATTAAATAACAAAAGAGTTTTACCTATTAACCTTTATTTTGAAAAAGGAAGGTATAAATGAAATTTAAAGCTATATGGAAGTATTTAGATTATATTATATTTTTTTGTTTTTTATTTTTCTGTTCAATTGGATTATATATTTCCTTTATTGGAACAGAAAAAATCTTATTGGCTGTGTATGGTTATTTTCTGTTTAGGGTTTTTTATTATCTTATTGTTAAGAAAAAACAAATACTTATTAGTAAAGGATTAACAATATTAGTAACTTATGCCGTATTCAGTTCATTATTCTCAGATTTTATATTTTTTAGCTTAAGATCTTCTATTATGAATCTTGTTATCCCTACATTGATTGTTTATTACATGGTAACTAGGTATGAACAAAAACTCTTAATATTAAATATATTTCTTGTAGGAATCACGATAACAATTTTATCCCTATTTTTCATATGTTTTATCCCGAATTATGGAATATCAGAATTTGGTGAGTGGAAAGGTGTGTTTATCCATAAGAACCCTCTAGGATTTTCCATGCTTTTTTATAGTTTAATGTCTATTTTCTTTCTATTTGTATTTAAGAAGCTATCAATAAGATTGTTATTAACTTTTATTAGTTTTATTCAAATAATTCTGCTATTAAATAGTGAATCAACTACAAACATTCTATTGTTCGTATTAGGAATATCAATGTATATTCTTATTATTATCTTAAAAAATATAAAAAATATATTTTTAAAAGTATCATTCCTAGCGATATTTTTGTCACTATTAATTCCTATCATAATTAGTACCTTTAAAAATTTAAGTCAAGTCTTTGTCGTAATTGGTAAAGATTATACTTTTACAGGTAGAACTATAATTTGGGAGTCAATTGCTAATATGTTAAATAATCATTGGTTATTAGGATTTGGCTATGATAGCTTTTGGGTAGAAGGTAGCGTAACAAAGAATTATTTAGATAGTATTATGAAAACAAATGTACCTCATGCTCATAATAACTATTTGGATATTATTGCTAATTTCGGGGTTGTTGGATTATTAATTTCATTGGGGTGTTTTGTAAGTTATTTTTATATGAATATCAGACTTGTTAAACAAACCAATAAATTAGTTGATTATTTTCCTATAGTCTTACTATCTCTTTTATTAATCCATGCTATTTATGAGAGCTATTTTATTAGGCCTAATTCGGTGAGTAGTGTATGGTGCATTTATATCATTTTTTATCTAGGTATAAAAATAAAACTAAATAAACTAAGAGCAAAGAGGAATAAATGAGAACAAAAAAATCTTTTATTAATATCATAAATAACTTGTTATTTAATATAACAAACATTTTTTTGAATTTCTTTTCTCGTTCTTTATTCTTAAAGTACTTTAATGTGGAATATCTAGGTCTTGTTACACTTGTTACAAATATTATAGGGGTATTGAGTATAGCAGAATTAGGCATTTCTACTGCTATAAGCTATTCATTATATTCACATATAAATCAAGGGAATAAAAAGAAGATAAATGAACTATTAAAATTAATTAAAATTGCCTACGTATTGATAGGAGTTTTTATTCTAGTTATTGGTATATTGATAATGCCTTTCCTTACAGATATATTTGTATCTGAACTTAAAATAAAATGGATTTATATAACATACATTTTATTTTTAACTACTACTGTCTTTTCTTACTTTTTAACATATAAACAAATTTTAATAATTGCCGATCAAAATTCTTATATAATTACACGAACTATTGGTGTTATTAGAATTTTAAAAACAGTACTACAAATTATTATCCTTATATACACTCAAAATTTTATGTTATGGGTAATAGTTGAAAGTTTTTCAAACCTTATAGCGTTTATACTTATTAATTTAGAGATTAACAATAAATATAAATGGTTGAATTTAAAAATAAATAAAACTTTTAAACAAATCTTAAGGGAAAATAAAACTGTATTGAAAAATATAAGACATATAGTTGTTCATAAGCTTTCTGGTACTGTAACTACACAAACTGATAGTATAATAATTGGTTTAGTTTCTAGTGCTAAAAATATTGCTTTATATTCAAACTATTTGTTAATAGTGAACGGTCTTACCACAATTATCTCTCAGATATTTAATGGTTTTACAGCAAGTATAGGTAACCTAATTTCTGAAGGTAATAATAAGAAGTCGTATAGTATATTTTTACAATTATATTATCTGGAATTCTATATTGGAGTAATAGCCACATACACGCTATATAAATCGGTTAATTCATTTATTACAGTTTGGATAGGAGAGGAATACACTTTTCCTCAAATTTTAGTACTAATAATCTCAATGAACTTTTTTATCCAAATTACCAGAAGAACAGTCGATTATTTTAAGGACGGATACGGAATATTTTATGATATTTTTGCTCCTCTAACTCAAGTGATTTTAAATCTATTCTTTTCTTTTTATTTGGGTAACATATATGGAATATTGGGAGTTTATTTAGGAACATTAATAAGTAGTATCCCGATTATTGTTTTTTGGAGACCGTATATTCTTTTTAAACATGGTTTTAAAATGCATTTCTTAAAATATGTAATTTCTATAACAAGATTAATTCTTATGTCAACTTTCTCTCTTACTTGTTCAGAGTTTATTTTAAGTTTTATTTCCATAGAAGTTACAGGGATAGGATCTTTACTAATATATTTATTCTTTGTGTTAGTAATCTCCTCTACTATACTATGTTTATTTCTTATACCAATTTCACATTTTAGAATAATTTTAGGTGTAGTAACTAAATTTGTTTTGATTAACAACTTAAAAAAACTGAAAAGGAGCTAAATTAATGGGATCGGAATTAATTAGTGTGGTAATACCTACCTATAATAGGGGGGATTTGTTGAGACGTTCAATTAATAGTGTACTTAACCAAACATATACTAATTTAGAGTTAATTATAGTGGATGATGCATCAACTGATAATACCAAAGAAATAGTTTTTTCATATAAAGACGATAGAATAAAATATTACCGTTTAGATATTAATACACAGGGTACAAAGCCAAGGAACTTAGGTATTTTAAAAAGTAATGGAAAGTATATTGCTTTATTAGATTCAGATGACGAATGGGTACCTACAAAATTAGAAAAACAGGTAGAATTTATAAAAGGATTTAACGAAGACAATATAGTTTGCTTTACAGACTTAATTATAAAAGAGGATGAAAAGATAACCTATTCTACTAATAAAAAGTTGAAGGAAGGAGAGGACATTATTGACTACATGTTTGTAAATAATACAAATACATGGGTGCAAGCTAGTACTTATTTGTTTTCAAGTTCAATAGGAAAAAAAACATTGTTTGATTCAAGTTTAAAAAAACATCAGGATATTGATTTTTGTCTGAGATTAAGAAAAAATGGAGCAATGTTTGTTCAACTACAAGAACCACTTACAATATATCATCATGATAGAAGAGAAGGAAGAGTTGGAAATAATAACAAGTACCATCTATCCCTTGAATGGGCTGCAAAAGTAAAAAATGACCTATCTATTAAGGCGTATTATTGCTTTATGATTATGTTTGTAGTTAATCATTTAATCTTTAATAGTCAAAAGTTTAAGGCATTAAAAATCTATTTTTTTTCATATTTAAATAAAAGTATAACTCTGAATATGTTTATAAAAGGCTTAATAAAGTGCATAATTCCGAACAAGCTTTTAATATATATCTACAGAAAAAATGGCACTAGCTTCATTTAATAAAATCTTATGTAAGGAGGTAAATTTACTTTGGAAAAAAATAATGTTTGTGCGGTCATAGTTTCTTATAACCCTGAAGAAAACATCTATAAAAATATGAATACTTTAAAGAATATTGTAGATTATGTAATAATTGTGGATAATGGTAGTTCGTCTATTAATAGCTTAAACAGTTTAAAGAAAATTGAATTTAGTATCGAAAATTGCAAAATCGTTTATAATAATTGTAATAAAGGAATAGCTTATGCTTTAAATCAAGGCTGTAAACTCGCAATAGAAAAGGGATTCGATTGGGTATTAACTCTGGACGATGATAGTTCTGTTCCCGAAAATATGGTTGATGTTCTTTTGGAAAAATACGAGGAACTAAATGATAATAAAATTAAGATATTAGCTCCTATAATTACAGACTTTAGTGGAAAAAATAAAAATGTAAAGTCAATGTATATTGATACTGCAATCACATCAGGAAGTTTGATGAAATTAGATTCTTTTGATAAGGTAGGTTTTTTTGAGGAAGCTTATTTTATAGACATGGTAGATATTGAATATTGCTTTAGGTTAAAAAGTAATGGTTATAAAATCTATCAAGTTGCAGAAGCAATTTTATACCATAGATTAGGTAGACAAAAGAGTATATTAAAGATAGGAAAAAGAGAATGGAAAGCTCTAAACCATAATGAAATAAGAAAATACTATATTTATAGAAACACATTTCAAATGTATAAAAGGTATTTCTTCAAATATCCTATTCCACTATTACTATCAACTAAAGGCGTACTTAAGATTTTTATTGACACTTTGGTAATCGAAGAGAATAAGGCAATTAAAGTTAAGATGATGATTAAGGGTATTTTTGATGGAATTTTTAATAGAATGGGAAGTCTTGACCAGAAGGAGATATCCAGATAAGGAGTTATGAGTATTTGTGAGTACAATTTATTTCTGTACACCAACAGGAAAAAGAGGAGCAAGTTCAAGGTATAGGGTTATCCAATTTTTTCCGTATTTAAATAATAAACTAAACTACGTACATTTCTCTTTTTTAGATGATAAAACATATAAATTATTTAAAAGTAACAAAATTATATTAACAGTTTTAAGAACAATTTTTTTACTATTACAACCTTTAAAATTGTTATTTATAGTAAAAAAAAATGATGTTGTTTTTATTCATAGGGATATCTATCCTTTCGGCTACTTTTGGTTAGAAAGATTACTGAAGATTAAAGGTGCTAAAATAATTTTCGATTTAGATGATGCTATCTTTTTAGAAGATACATCGGAAATTACTAATAAAAAAAATAGGTTACTATATAAATTGAAATATGGGAAGCGGTATAATTCAATAATAAAATTTGCAGACTTAATAATTTGCGGAAATAGTTATTTAGAAACTTATTGTAAGCAATATAACAGTAATACCTTTATATTACCAACAGTAATTGATTTAAATAAAGTTAATAATATAACACCTAATGAGCCAATAAAAAACACAATAATATTTGGATGGATTGGCAATCCAGGTAATTCCACTTATTTTAATAAAATTTTACCTTTATTTGATGAGATTTCAACCCTCTATAAAACTAGAGTTATATTTAAGTGTATAGGAGGAAAGATTAATTATATACCATCTTCGAACTTTTTTTCAGTTATGGAAGTTGCTTGGAGTGAAGAAGAAGAATATAAAGAATTAAGTGAAATTGATGTAGGTATAATGCCTTTAGAAAACTCAGAATGGTCCAAAGGTAAATGTGGTTTAAAAATCTTACAGTATATGAGTATTGGTAAACCTACAATAGCAGATAATGTAGGGGTGAATTCCACGATAATTGAACATGGTGTAGATGGATTTTTAGCAGATCATATAAATGATTGGAGAAAATATATAGAATTTTTTGTTAAAGAGAAGAGATCGAAGCTTGTAAAGGAAATGGGTCTTCAAGCAAAAATCAAACTACAAGATCAATATTCTCTACAAGCAAATTTAAAACATTTCGAAAACTTATTAAATAAACTGTAATTAAAATAGTAATACATTTTTATTTGTGAGAATTATATATTAATTTAAAAGGAGAATATATATGAAGGGTATAATATTAGCAGGTGGAAGCGGTACGCGCTTGTACCCATTAACCATGGTAACAAGTAAACAATTATTACCTATATATGATAAACCAATGATATATTATCCTCTTTCCACATTGATGCTCGCGGGTATTAGAGAAATATTAATTATTTCAACACCTGAAGACACTACAAGATTTGAAAATTTACTAGGTGATGGATCTCAATTTGGTATATCCCTTCAATATAAAGTACAACCTAGTCCGGATGGATTAGCACAAGCCTTTTTATTAGGTGAAAAATTCATCGGTAATGATTCAGTTGCTATGGTCTTAGGAGACAACATTTACTACGGTAGTGGAATGAGAAAAATGTTACAAAGAGCAGCAAATAAAGAACATGGTGCAACAGTATTTGGATATCATGTACAAGATCCAGAACGATTTGGTGTAGTAGAGTTTGATAATGATGGTAAGGTTTTAAGTGTAGAAGAAAAACCTGAAGTACCAAAGTCGAATTACGCAATTACAGGTTTATATTTTTATGATAACCGTGTAGTTGATATTGCAAAGAATGTACAACCCTCAGCCCGTGGAGAATTAGAAATAACATCTATTAATGAAGCATATTTAAAGCTTGGAGAGTTAGAAGTTGAATTATTAGGCAGGGGTTTTACTTGGCTTGATACTGGTACGCATCAAAGTCTAGTAGAAGCAACAAATTTTGTAAAGACTGTAGAAGATCACCAAGGTATAAAAATCGCTGCTCTCGAGGAAATCGCATATATAAATGGATGGATTGCTAAAGATCATTTATGGGATTGTGGAGAAAAGCTAAGTAAGACAGGTTACGGACAATATTTAATGAAAGTAGCAAATGGGGAAATTAAATATTAATAGTGAAAGTGTGGAAAAGATGAAGATTACAAAAACTCATTTAGATGGCGTTGTGATTATTGAACCAACAGTTTTTGGCGATCATCGTGGCTGGTTTATGGAAACATATAGTCAAACAAAGTTTGAAGAAGTAGGAATTAATTTAAAGTTTGTCCAAGATAATCAATCATTTTCAGCAACCAAAGGTACTCTTAGAGGGCTACATTATCAACTAAACCCTAAAGCACAAACAAAACTTGTTCGTTGTACAAAAGGTTCAATCTTTGATGTGGCTGTAGATATACGCCAAGGAAGCCCTTCATATGGTCAATGGTTTGGCATTGAATTAACAGCAGAAAATAAAAAACAATTCTTAATTCCTCAAGGTTTTGCACATGGATTTATGACCTTAACAGATGATGTGGAGGTACAATATAAAGTGGACGAATTGTACGCACCTGAATGTGATCGTGGTATCATTTGGAATGATCCTTCTATTAGAATTGAATGGCCAATAGATATCACACCTGTTTTGTCAGAAAAAGATAAAAATGCACCTCTACTAAAAGACACAGATAATAACTTTATCTACGGAGAAGATTAAGATGAGAATTTTAGTTACGGGGTTCACAGGTCAATTAGGATATGATGTTTATCATCGTGGTGAAAGTCAAAATTTTGAGATGATCGGTGTAGGGTCGAAAGATTTAGATATTACTAATGAAGAAGCTGTTTATCAGTTTGTAAAAAGGGTTAAACCAGATGCAATTATTCATTGTGCCGCATATACAGCAGTAGATAAGGCTGAGGATGATAAAGAAACATGTTGGAATGTTAACGTCAAAGGGACAAGGTACCTTGTCGATGCAGCAAAAGAAGTCAGTGCGAAGTTTATGTATATAAGTACAGATTATGTATTTGACGGAGATGGAGAAAAACCTTTTTTAGAAACAGATAAAGCAAATCCAATTGGTTATTATGGTTTGACCAAGTATGAAGCTGAAAAAGTTGTTAAATCAACATTAGATGAGTTTTTTATCGTTAGGATATCATGGGTCTTTGGTCTAAATGGAAACAATTTTATAAAAACAATGCTTCGATTAGCGGAATCTCGGGATGAATTAAATGTTGTTGGAGATCAGTATGGTTCCCCGACCTATACGTTTGATTTAGCACGTTTATTAATTGATATGATTCAAAGCGATAAATATGGAATCTATCATGCATCTAATGAAGGATTCTGTAGTTGGGCTGAATTTGCTAGAGAAATATTTAAACAAGCAAATAAAAAAGTAAAGGTAAATGCCATATCAACTGAGGAATATCCTACACGTGCAGTACGACCGAAAAATTCGCGTATGTCAAAAGAAAAATTATCAGTAAGTGGTTTTAAACCATTACCTAAATGGGAAGATGCACTACAACATTATATTAAAGAATTATATCAAGAGGTGTAATTATGTCTAGACAAAAAGTTCTAGTAACAGGTGGAGCAGGATTTATTGGTGGAAACTTTGTTCAATATATGGTTAATAAATATCCTCAGTATGATATTTATAACCTAGATTTGTTAACATATGCTGGAGATCTTACCAAACACAAAGATATTCAAAATCATGATAATTATTTTTTTGTAAAAGCCGACATTGCAGATCGTGAATCAATTTTTAATCTCTTCGAAAAAGAAAAGTTTGATTATGTTGTTCATTTTGCGGCAGAAAGTCATGTTGATCGTTCGATTACAGATCCAGAAGTGTTTGTTCGTACAAATGTACTAGGTACTCAAGTATTGTTGGATGCTAGTAAAAACATTAAGGTTAAAAAGTTTGTACACGTTTCGACTGATGAAGTATACGGAGAATTGGACTTTGATCCAACTACTTTCTTCACTGAAGAAACTCCACTTCAACCCAATAGCCCTTATAGTGCAAGTAAAGCATCTTCAGACTTTTTGGTTCGTGCTTATCATGAAACTTTTGGTCTACCTATCAATATTACACGCTGCTCAAACAATTATGGTCCATATCATTTCCCTGAGAAATTAATCCCTTTAACTATTTCTCGTGTGTTAAATGATCAAAAGGTTCCTGTGTATGGTGATGGGAAAAATATTCGTGATTGGTTACATGTGTTAGATCACTGCTCTGCAATCGATCTAGTACTACACGAAGGTGAAAATGGAGAAGTATATAATGTCGGTGGACACAATGAACGTACGAATTTAGAAGTTGTTAAAACCATTATTAAAACATTAGGAAAATCAGAAGACTTAATTGAATTTGTAAAAGATCGATTAGGACATGATAAGCGATACGCGATTGACCCTACTAAGTTAGAGAAATTAGGTTGGAAACCAACATATAACTTTGAAACTGGTATTGCCCAAACTATTCAATGGTACTTGGATAATCAAGAATGGTGGGAGCAAGTTTTGAGTGGAGAATATCAAAATTACTTTGAGAAGCAATATTCTCTATAATTAAAATAAATGAGTAAATAAATGCAACGAAAGCAATTCATTGTTTTCGTTGTTTTTATTCCTTATTAAACATATAAAGATGTACCTTTCTTGTTAGTATCTCTGTTTGGAGATGAATTCATAACTTGGGTAAAAACACTAGCAGATAATTCCTTTTATGTAGTGTTATAGATAGCAATGTATACGTACGAACAGATGGGGGAAACTTTAAAAATAGAAATTGCGATCATTTTATTCTTATTATGTAATCGATTCGTTTACGATTGAAGGGAAACAATGTATAACAAGTACAATCCTTCCAAATTCAATTGATAGTTACAACATTTCACTGTTATAGCCTCCAGGTTAAATAATCGAGCCATCATAAATGATTGCTCGATGTGTATTGATAGTTTTAATTACTTCAGAATGACCTCCAAGAAGATTAACTAAAATAACCACCTTATTACTAGTATTGTCAAAATCCATAAAGGAATGGAGACAATTATTGACCAAAAGCATCCTTTTGCAAAAGAACCTTCTTCGTTCATTGCATATCCTCCGCATTAGATACGACTTTTAACTTATATTATATTTTTTGTAATATTAATATTAATGAGTATATGGAATGAATGATGAGGAGGGACAAATTGTCCCATCAATATATTACTAAGCGGGGAAGTGAAAAGACCCATTCCTTCGCTCTCCACTTTATTATCTTTTCCAACTTTCTTCATCCTAAAAGTGCTCCCTTAGATCTAAGTTTAGAAATTGCATCCCTCATCTGCAATTTCACTTGGAGTTTTCCCGTACAGGCAGTAAGTTTTTACCCAATGAGATAGATGTTATCTATCTACCTGAATCCATTCAAGAAGAATTCAAAAAAACAACACACTCTTTTTTTATGTGTTGAACAAATACAATTTATGTATGGAGTGAGGATGGTTTATAACAAATTTGATCATGGCAGACTAATCGATGATTTTATGGATTGTATCATTAGTGCTTTTAAGCAACCTTTTTTGGGAAGAAGATGAAGAAGATCCATACTACTTGTGAAGGATATTTTCGTCGGATAGTTCATGAGAGTTTTACTGTAAAGCGTTACGTAGGATGGTCACAGTGACCACCCGAAATTTTCAAAGGTTAATAGATAGTTACATGGGTTGATTATTGTAAGATGAGGACCAAGGGAAAAATATCCCCTTGGTCCAACGTTTAGCTTATATAAGCTTGTCGGTAAAGCTCCTTAAGTGCCTTACGAGCAGCTTCTCTCTCA
>DASQMK010000338.1:0-3035 GCA_035645575.1 Metabacillus sp. | reverse complement strand
GAAACAGGACCTCCTGGACCTCAAGGTGAACAAGGACCTCAAGGTGAACAAGGACCTCAAGGCGAACAAGGACCTCAAGGCGAACAAGGACCTCAAGGTGAACAAGGACCTCAAGGACCAGCAGGACCAACTCCTATACCTGTATTTGGGTCTCTATATGGTATAGAAACCTTTCTAGTACCTATAGTAAACACACCAATTGAATTCGCAACTGCAGGTCCGACTTCAGGAATGATTGCCGACCCAGCTACTAATTCAATCACCATAAATAGTAATGGTGTTTACGAGGTTAGCTACGCTTTAAATAATAGGGTAAATAACTCAAATAATTTATTCATTCGTTATTCAATTTTTATTAATGGAGTGCAGAATACAGAATCGAGTATGACCTTTCTAAACAACTTTCCGGGTGAAACTCGGGATAATGGGTCAAAAACAGTTTTACTGACATTAAATACAAATGATGTACTAACAGTGAGAACACTTGGAGTTATTGGGAATAATCAGTATGGAAATCCGACCTTGATTGTAGAAAAAATATCATAATCCTAATATCACTAAACAACCAGCAGAAGGTTCTGTTAGTTATCAGCATTGAATGCGATAGTTTTTGGATAGCTTCTTAAACTTTGCCAAAGGTGATAGGTTGTTTAGGGGTACCGCCAGCTATAATAGGTAAAAGTTGATATAGTTTATCATTTAGACCCGTTATAATTAATGTTTTTTTATTCGTTGAATTTTCCATGAGAAACCTCCTATTGAATTAATTTTGCTATCCCATAAAAGATAGGTATTCCAAAAATAAGGTTAAAAGGGAATGTAATCCCCAACGATAATCCCAGATATATAGATGGATTCGCTTCTGGAACAGAAGTTTTTAATGCTGCCGGAGCAGCAATATAGGAAGCACTACCAGCTAGAACCCCCATTAATGTTACTCCACCCATAGACAGGCCAACAAAATGCCCTATAAAAACACCTAAGCTACCAAATAAAACGGGAGCTAATAATCCGAAAAGGACTAATTTCATACCGTATTTTTTCACTTCCGGTAAGCGTTGTCCTGCAACCAATCCCATGTTTAGTAAAAACAGAATTAATACACTACTATATAAATCTATAAATAAAGGCTTAACCGTTGGTAGGGCACGTTCCCCTAGTATCAACCCTATTATTAAACTGCCTAACAGCAGCAATATACTTTTTCCAAATATACTTTCTTTTATTACTTCTTTATCAATTAGTCTTACTGATGCAGGAACAATTCCTAAATTATGTTTGGAAATCATTGATTCGGCATTGTTTTTCTCTATGATCTTTAATAGCAGTAGTGAGACTAAGATTGCAGGACTTTCCATAAGAACAACTAAAGTGTTCATAAATCCTTCATATGTTGTTCCATTCTTTTCGAGAAACGAGATAGTAGCTCCATAAGTAACCACACTAATTGATCCATATGTGGCAGCAACCCCAATAGAATTTTTCAGGTCCATTTTCATTAAGCGCATTATAAAAAGTGTAAGAAAGGGAATGACGATTCCTAGAAATAATGCACCCAGAATTGGAGTAATGACAGATTCAATTGAATAATGAGATAGTTCAATCCCCCCTTTTATTCCAATAGCTATTAAAAGATAAATACTTAATCCTTCACTTAGACCATTTGGAAATCTTAAATCTGATTTAAATAAAGCAGCAAAAATTCCCAATACAAAAAACAACACAACTGGTGACAATAAATTTTGAGTTATAATTTCCGACATTACAATTTTCTCCTAAATAATATTTTTTTCAATAAAAAAAACGACAGCTTAAGGGGTAAAATGGTATTTATTGACCCATTTCTCCTTAAAATTGCCGGTTTATCTTCAACTAACCTAGAGTAGTTTTTTGAAGATCTCCCTTTTTCCCTATTCCACACTTTGTAATTTCTTCTCAAAATCACTATATAATTTAAACACCATTATCCGTTCTCCGGTATGAGTGCTTATATCAGTGAAAAAACTTTTCACTTCTTCTCCGGTAATCTTTAGGACAAGTTCTTTAAGGTCTTCTACACCAGATTCAATCAAATTAGATCGAATCTTTTTTATCGATAATATTCCTTCTTTCGTTTTACATAGTGAATATTCAGCAGGTGTTAGAATACCACGTAAAGTCACAATAATTATGTCTCGTAAAATATCAGTTTTAACTGATACTGAACCACGTCCAAGGAAATCTTTTTCCCATTGAGTTAATCCTTTACTTACTTCTGCTTCAATATGCCCTTTTGATTTGTTCATCATATTTCCCCTTTACACAAAAAACGGTATATTCCCATCTAGGTCGCCTAGTTAAGAATATACCGATTTATCTTATTCTTTACCCTTATTTATATAGGTTAATTTTTCATACAGTCAATAAAGAAATTATTAACGGTATGCTAAAGTCCTATCGTAATTTGAGGTTAAAATAAATATCTCTCGATTATAAAATTAATTTAAATTTACCTTAAAATATAATGTAAGTCAATATGTAAAAGAAAGGGAAAATATAATGATCAAAATTTTTTTCTAAAAAGTAAATTCTATATTCCATAATCTGGCCCGATTATTGAACAAAGGTAAACATTTTACTTCAATTAACCTGCCCCGTTAGTTTAAGTGTACCACTTCACAATCTCAATAGAGTAGAACCTATTGATACAGACATAAAATCGTGCAAAATTAGGGTTCTTAAGGTCTCATACGACTTGTCTCTAAACTCTTACCGTTGTAAATCCGCATTTTCCTGACTGTACCCCGATTAGATCTATTTAATTTTAGTCAAGAAGAAGAATTGATGAATACAAAGAAGGGTAGCTACTCTTATTCAAAAGAAATTGATAATTACATAGAAAGAGGGATATATAGTGCTAAGGAAAATATGCGAATTACTAATAAAAGAGGCAGGAGCCTCTAAAGAGAGGGTATAGCACTGATAAGCCTAAAATTTTTCCAGAAGTATGTAAGTATTTAGACCACCTAGTAAATCATGGTGTAATTTTACTAGAA
>DASQMK010000337.1:0-2294 GCA_035645575.1 Metabacillus sp. | reverse complement strand
CCCTTAACATCCATTTCAACTTGAAGTTTAATAGGTTTGAAGGATTTCGATTTTGCAACAGTGTTGCTTAGGTCTCTAATTTGTTTATTAATATCGGAAGCGGATGCTAGAAGTTTAACTTTTAATTTTACAGGTTTCTTCTCCAACATTTTCGATATTCTATCTACTTGGCTGTGGAGTTTACTTCCTTTTGCATCTAACTCTACTTTTAATTTTACGACTTTTGCTTTTAAAAGCATATTTAAGTCGTTACTGCCTTTTGGCATCCATTTCACCCCTTTAAAAATCTAGGAGGGTGCTAAAAAAACACCCTAATCAAAAAGACTAGGGTGTTGCCCTAACCTTTAAAACAGATCATCATCGTCATCTGCGTCGTCTCTCACAACGTAAATTTCGGTTGTTTGAGATGAGTTATGACCTAATAATTTTTGAACAGACTTAATATCCGCTCCATCTTCTAATACTGCATTTGTTGCTCTACTGCTTCTAAATAAGTGAGGATGGACAGGTCTTCCTCCTAATATGTCACTAAACTCTTGACACCATAAGTTGAAAGTATTTGCAGATAACTGTCTATATCCATCTTTTGTTTTACTTACAAAAACATATGGGCAATCATCGTTGTCAACTTGACTAGACCTGTATTCGATCCATTTTTTAATTGCCTGCATAGCTCTTTCGTCAACTTTAAACTTTCTGACTTTACCTTCCTTGCCTCTACCTTTTGCACGAATAGGGTGGGTGAGGTAGTATTTTTTCTCGTTTCCTTTTTTGTCAACCGCTTTTGAATATGTTGTTATCTCTCTAAGCAACTGTCTAGATTCTTCTCTTCTACATCCAGTTATGTATGTAAACCATAAATAAGCTAATTTTTGCCATTCTTCACGCTGATATAATTGATCTGAAAGTGTTTCAATTTCACCCATAGTTAAAGGTTGTTTCTCTTTTACATTAGTCTTGGCGACATTAGGGATTGCTTTTGTAAATATGTTTCTGAAATCCTTATATTCATCACTATAGTAAACTTCTATATATCCACATAAACTCGAAACTACTGATCGTTTAAATTTAATAGCATTTGGACTAAGACCTTTGCTTATTAGCCAGTTTTGGTATTTAAGAGCGTCACGAGGTTTTAAATCTGTGATTTTCACCTTGCCTTTTGGAATGCAATAGTCATGAATCCATTTAGCAAAAATTTTCAATCCAGATTCATATTGTTTAAGAGTGGCAGGGGAGAGGTGTTGCTGTTGGAGAAACTCTTCTACAAACATTTTGTTTAATTCATCAACTTCATTTTCCCAAAACTCATCTGTTACTTCTTCAATCTTTTTATATCCCATAATTTATTTCACCTACTTACTTCTTAAGGAACTTTCCACTCCATTGAATATCTAAAGTAATTCCTTTATGCTTTTGAAGATTGTAGGCTCGAACGACTTGTCCTAGATAGTTTATGCCTCTATGCCTTGTGAAATTTTGTCTAATTCCAATCTTTCTTTCCAGTCTTGTTGCTTTCCATCCTCCACTTAAAAGCATAATGGAATGACCTTTTGGATAACTCCTTGTGCCATTTTGTTTATCGAAAACAGATTCGTGATACATTAAATCGTTTTCAAATGTCAATTCAATACCCCATTGATCTGGTGCGATCATTTTTACTTTGCCAAGTTTTATACCTCGTTCTGTATTATTTGTTCTTATGTATTTTTTAGGCTGATAACTTGACAAATATTTTCTCCACACTTTTACAGCAATTCGCTGTAATTTTCGTCCTTCAATTTCTAAAGCTCTAATAGCTTCTTGCTCTGTTTGAAAATAAAAATTACTCTTCTTCGTTTTCGGTAGATTGTTCGCCATCTTCTGGAATCAACTCTTTTAGTTCATCATTTTGGATTTGTTCATAAGCCTCTTGAGCTTCTTCATCCATTTTCTCGATATTCATTCTAATTTGATCAACTGTTTGAGTTAGTAACTCATATACTTTTGTTAATTGATCTTCTGGTAGTGCATTTAAGATGTTCACTAAAAGATCAAGATCAATTAGCAACTCAAGAAAATCAAGTGCTTGATCAACATCATCTGGAACTTCTAAACTCGTGAAATGTTTGATAATTAGAAGAGAAGTGTATGGAGTAGCCAATTCAAATACTTCTGGTCGATTTCTAATTGCATCATAAAATTTAATTAGATCATCAAGAAGGTTTTGCTGTTTAGTTTTTCTGAAAATAACATCATAAGTGAGTGTGTAATTTTCATCCCCAACTGTAACAACAAACTCTTGAACGTCTTTT
>DASQMK010000336.1:0-7992 GCA_035645575.1 Metabacillus sp. | reverse complement strand
GCGGCATGCTGGATTTATTTCGAGTTAAGCATTTTGGTTTAGTGTTGACCATTGTCATTTTACTGCAAGCAGCACACGCCTCTTATTACAACTATGGGTACATTTATTTACAAGAAATTCATGCACCCAAATATTTAATCGGAGTCATTATCAATATTGCCGTGATCGCAGAAATCATTTTCTTCTTAATTGCAGACAAACACTTTCAAAAATTTTCAGTTGGCTCTTTATTAACATTGGCTGCACTTGGTTCAACCGTACGTTGGATTCTAATATTTGCTTTTCCAAATGTCATTGTCTTTAGTATTGCCCAAACATTACATGCCTGCTCATTTGCAATGGGACATTATGCCTTTATGAAATACTTAATCAAACATATTCCACAAACGCAGATTCCTAAAGCGCAGGGCATATATTCTGCACTAGCACTCAGCTGGAGCACTGCAGTATTTACGATTTTGGGAGGATATTTATACGAAATTGAGCCAAGATATGCTTTTATCGGGATGATTTTATGTACAATCCCATCCATGCTATTTGCCCTTCTCTATCGGAATTTAGATCGTAAAAAGGATGCAGATGTTTCTTTAGTTCGTAACGAAACGATGATTGATCATTAGGAATATCATAAAAATGGGCTAGAACATTATTGTTCTAGTCTTTTTATGTTTGTTTAAAGAGCTATTTTTCTACAACTCCAGGTGATTGAGTGTTTTAATTAGTAAAGTTGTTGAAGAATTTTTCCGTTATCTTCGATTATAAGGATTTATCAACGATTATTTCATTTTATCTTCGATTTCAGCAATTTATCTTCGATTATTGTCATTTATCGACTATTTTACAAAAATCGTCAAATTTTGCGCGATGGAGTAAACCTTGAATTATACTTTTATACTGATCTTTCTCTCTTCTTACTTAGCTGTGTCCTGACTTCAAGCATGTTCGAATAGCGAAGTCAGCGCGCCAACCTATGAACTTTGCATACAATGACTTATGGTTTCTTATCTTATCAAAAATGTAAAGCCGTTCCCTTTAAGAAAACGGCTTTTTGTTTGTACTTTTTTTACCTATGTCCAGTCACTTTCCTTTAGAAAATGATATCTCATTATTCTATAAAATAAGTGAATAAGGGTTTTCTAAATAATAAATGATTCTTGCCAGAAACTCAGCGGCTGGTGCTCCATCAATGATTTGATGATCAAACGTTAAGCTTAATGGGAGTTCTTTGCTCTGTACTACTTGGCCGTCTTCATCCAAGGTAAGTTTGTCTTGAAGACTTCCTACTCCTAAAATACCAGATTCAGGTGAATTTAAAATTGGAGTAAAGTATTCGACACCGCTTTGCCCTAGATTTGTAATGGTAAATGTTGACCCCGTTACTAGATCGTTTGCAAGGCTTCCTTCTCGTGCAGCTTGCGTAGTCTTTGTGATGTTTCCACTTAATTCCTTTAAGCTCATTTGGTGAGCATTCCGAATAACTGGTACCATCAGGCCATCAGATATGGCAGTTGCCATTCCAAGATGGACTTCTTCAAAGGTCTGGAAACCATTCGTATCCGGTTCATACCAGCTATTCATTTCAGGATATTCTTTTAATGCTAGAATGGTTGCTTTGGCAACACAAACAGTTAGACTAAGACTACCAGCAATTTCTGTTTCGGTAAGATGATTTTTTATATTCTCTTTAAATATCATAAAAGCAGTCAAATCAGCTTTTCGATGAATCGTCAATTGGGCCGATTGAGCTAAACTATTTCTCATTCTTTTGGCTATAACCTTACGCATTCCCGTGAGTCCAGTACCAAGATTTCGGTCGGCTGTGTTGACCGGGAAAGAATGGATTTCCACAGCAGGGGCTACTTCCTTAGAAGAAGAAATTTCGTAAGCTTCTATATCTCTTCTAGTAATCCGATTATTTCCACCTGTACCTTTAACCAAAGCAAGATTAATATTCTTCTCTTTTGCTAATTTCCTAGCAAGTGGACTCGCAAAAATACGTCCAGTTTGCGATTCTATTGGTTTTTCGGCCGGAATCACATTCTTCTGTTCTTTTTCTTTCCTTTCTAATTTGGCTTCTGGGGCTTGTTCGACAGATTGGGATTGGGGTGTTTCACCTTCTTGAGCCACAATTCCAATTACTTCTTTAACTGGTACTTCAGCCCCCTGATGGGCAATGACTTTTACTAACACCCCATCTGCTGGTGCTTCTACATCCATCGTTAATTTTTCAGAACTAATCGTGCAGATCGGCTCTCCCTTTTTAACGGGTTCGCCTTCTTTTTTGTACCATTCATCCACATTTCCACTCGTCATCGTTAACCCTAACTTAGGCATTAAAACATCTGTTGCCATAATTGATCACCACCTTACACTAAGATTGTCTTTTTTAAATCAAAGATCAGTTCATCCGCTACTTTTAACACCTTATCTGCATTTGGAATGTACAGATCCTCAAGGTTCTTTGCAAATGGAACAGGTGTGTTCGGTGCACATACACATTTAACTGGGGCATCTAAATAATCAAACGCTTTATCTGAAACAACACTTGCAATATCAGTAGCTGTATTATTGTGTGGATTCGATTCATCAATGACGATTAATCGGTTGGTCTTCTTAACAGAATTGATAACAGTCTCTTGATCCCATGGTGCCACTGTTAACAAATCGATGACTTCGACTGAGACACCTTGCTCTGCTAAACGGTCTGCCACCTCTTCTGCTACATATAACATTTTTCCGATTGAAACGATTGTTAAGTCCGTACCTTCTCTTTTCACTTTTGCTTTTCCAATTTCAACCGTATAATGTCCTTCAGGTACTTCCCCCTTAAGACCATATATGGTTTTATCTTCTGAGAATACAACGATGTTATCATCCTCAATAGAAGCAAGAAGCAATCCTTTTGCATCGTATGGATTGGAAGGAACAACAACTTTGACTCCTGGAATAGAACCAAGAATCCCGTAATAACACCCTGAATGCTGTGCTGCAGCTGAAGCACCTGCACCATGATTTGTTCGGACTGTCATTGGAATCGTAGCTTTGCCCCCAAACATATAACGCATTTTCGAACCTTGTCCAAGGATGGTGTCAAAGCAGAACCCTAGAAAGTCATTAAACATTAATTCCGGGACAGGTCTTAAACCTGTTGCTGCAGCCCCTACTGCTGCGCCCATATAACCCATTTCAGAAATTGGTGTATCGATTACGCGTTCTGTTCCGTACTTTTCCACTAGCCCTTTCGTTAAGCCGAATACACCTCCCCAAGCTCCTGTTTCATTTAAATGCTCAACGGTCGCACCACCTGCTATATCTTCTCCAAGCAGGATCACTCGTTCATCTTGAGCCATTGAGATATCTAACGCCTCATTAATCGCTTGCATCATTGTGATTTTTCTTTCCATTTCCCAACACTCCCTTTGTATTTATTAAGCAAATACATCTTCATATAAAGATTCTGGTCTTGGCTCCGGGCTTTTCTCAGCAAATTTTATCGCTTCAATGATCTTTTCTTCCGATACTTTTTCAATTTCATCTGCTTCGATCTCTGTCATGAGACTTCGTTCAATCGCCTGCTTGCGGAAAAGGGTAATACAATCTTTTTCAGCAAGCTCTTTTTCTGCTCCATCCAAAGCTTTATACTTTTGTTCATCTCCCTCAAAATGACCATAGTTACGATATGTGATACATTCAATTAAAGTAGGTCCTTCCCCGCTTCTGGCACGTTTTATCGCTTTTTCCGCTTCCTCATAAACTTCAAGCACGTCTTTTCCATCTACTCTAACTCCAGGCATATTATAAGCTGCGCTTCGTTCAGCAATTGTTTTTGAACCTGAGGCATAGGATTGTGGTGTGGCTTCTGCAAACATATTATTTTCACAAACGAAGATAACAGGGAGTTTCCAAATGGACGCTAAATTAAGTCCTTCGTGGAATGTTCCCTCATTGGCCGCTCCATCACCGAAGAAGCATACAACGACTGAATCAGTTTTTAAATACTTATTCCTAAGTCCTGCACCAACAGCGAGCGGAATCCCTCCGCCAACCATTCCATTTGCACCGAGCATGCCTTTATCAATATCAGCAATATGCATGGAACCGCCTTTCCCTTTACAAAGTCCGGTTTCTTTCCCATAAATTTCTGCCATCATTCCATCTAGATCGCATCCCTTGGCAATACAATGTCCATGTCCTCGATGGGTACTTGTAATGTAATCGCTATCACTTAAATGTGCACAAAAACCTGTTGCAACAGCTTCCTCACCGGCATATAAGTGCACAAACCCAGGTATTTCACCTCTCGCAAATATATCGTGGACTTTGTCTTCAAATTGACGAATTTCATTCATTTTTTGGTAGATCCATATTGCATCCTGCTTTTTCATCGTATTTCCTCCTCTTCATTATTCGTGAATGGCTTTAAACAACATACTTTCAGTTGTTTCTCCAATCGTTTCAGACAGGTTTGGGTGTCCATAAATAAGGGTGCTCAGTTCCTCAATTCTGCCTTCTGAATGCTTCACAGCTAGTATTTGATTCAGTAACTCGCTTCCATTTGCCCCAACCACAACGGCCCCCAAAATTTCATGATCATTCTTTTCGGAAATGATTTTGACAAAGCCGTCAGTTTCATCCATTGCGATTGCTCTTCCATTTGAATTGAAAGACATTTTCTTCGTGATTACATCATATCCTTTTGCCTTCGCCTGCTCCTCATTAAGGCCAAAGGAAGCAATTTCTGGGTGTGTGTACACACATCTAGGAATTTCATCTTGTTGTAATGTTGGATGTTGTTCATGGAGAATGGCCGAGACAGCTACTAACCCTTCTTGACTTGCTGCATGTGCAAGCTGATATCCTCCTATGACATCACCGATTGCATACACATGATTTTTACTTGTTAAATAGTTGCTATTTACTTTTATAAATTTCTTGTTATCATCTAATTCTAAATGTAAGTCATGAGCAATTTCGATATTGGCTCTTCTACCTGCTGCCACAAGCAGAGTTGTATAAGGAATCTTTTGATCTTCTAAATCCACATAATCAGGTGTTACTTCAAGAATGTTAGCCTTTGTATAGTAAGCGATTTCAAATTGGTCCATTTTCTTTTTTATTTGTTCACGAGCATCGGCATCTTCTGTTAAAAGTATGTCATCTGCTACTTCAACTACAGTCACCTTTGTACCAAGAGGAGCCATCGCAAAGGCTAATTCAATTCCAATTACTCCGCCGCCAATGATGGTCAGATCTTTAGGTTGTTCTTTTAGATTAAAAAAGCTATCTGTCGTATGGTACGAGACTTGGTCTAGCCCCTTGATCGGTGGAACAAAAGGTCTGCTTCCAGTAGCAAGGATGATATCTTTGCCCTTGAACTGTTGATTATTTACCACAACAACCAAGCTTTCTAATACAGTTGCTTCGCCTTTAATCAAGGTGATATTGTTTTTTTGGAACAAATATTCGATGCCATGTACCAATGTCCCGACTACTTTTTCTTTGCGTTCAACAAGTCTCTCATAGTCAATATGTTGTACTTCAGCTGATATGCCATAACGATTCGCTTTTTTTATGTTGTTAATCCATTCACTGTGCTGCAAAAATGTCTTTGATGGAATACACCCAACATTTAAACATGTACCACCTAAAGACGATTTTTCGATGATCGCGACTTTCTTCCCTTTTTGTGCTGCTCTGATTGCTGCGACATACCCGCCTGGTCCGGCGCCAATGACAATTAAATCAAAGTGCTGCAAGATTTCTTCCCTCCTATCACTTAAAATACGACTTTTACAATATGTTTTGGATTGAAGACATCAATAACTGTTTATTGATGATCTCATTAACTATACTTGCAATTATCGTGCCAATTTCAACACCCACTTCTAAAGGGGATTATATAAAACGAAAAATAAAAAATGCGACAATCGTTTCAAATCGTCGCATTTTGAATCATTTTAATTCAACTTATATTTATTGATTTTACGATAAAGAGTGCTTTTTGACATGGAGAGTTGTTTGGCGGTTAAAGGGATATTGCCATTGTTTTGAATTAAGGCGTTCATAATGTTTTCTTTTTCTAGTTGTTCCTTAAAATTGATGTTTTTGCTGCTAGTCTCTTGAAGCGGTGTGAATAATCCACCTTTATGAATCAGCTGCACTAACTGTTCCTTAGTTGGTGTCCTTTCTCTGTAGTATACATGACACCTTTCCAAAAAGTTATTCAACTCACGGATATTTCCATTCCATTGGTTTTGTTCTGCTACTTCAATTAACTCTTTTTCCCATAAAGGATACCAACTATTCGCGTCTTCAAATGACTTTATGAATTCCCGGATATCCTCTTTCCGCTCTCTTAAAGGTGGAATATGAAGAGGACAAACATAGACACGATAAAACAGATCTTCTCGAAATTTCCCATTCATAACGAGAGATTTCAAATCTTGATTGCTTGCTGTGATGAGTCTAAAATTCAGTTGGATTTCTTGGGTTCCACCAATTCGAGTCAGCTTCTTTTCTTGAAGAACGCGCAACAGGTCAGACTGCATTGAAACTGGCATATCTTCAATTTCATCGAGAAACAAGGTCCCATAATTGGCTTGCTCAATTTTTCCTTGATAGCCATTAGCGCTTGCACCTGTAAAAGCACCTTTTTCGTAACCGAACAATTCACTTTCCATCAAATTCTCCGGTATGGAACCACAATTAACACTAACGAGCTTCCCCTTCGAAAACGGACTGTTAGCATGGATCGTTTTTGCCAACACTTCTTTCCCTGTGCCAGTTTCACCAAACAAATGAATAGGTGCTGAAGTAGGAGCCACGATTTTTACTTCTTCTAATAATTCATGAAATGTTTTACTTCGCCCAGCTACATATGGAAATTCAAACGTTTGATCTGCTACTCTTTGTTTCAAGCCATGTACAAAGTAGCCGATACAGGCACCTTCTTTTAAAATTGGTTCCTGCTTTCCAATAACCCACTCATTCTTTGTTATGTCATGAAGTTTTTTTCCTATATATGAATCAGGCTCGTCTATTAGTTCAGAGGATAAATGTAGAATCGTCATTGAGGAGTCGCACAAAATACCAGGTTGTTTTCTACTAGAGTAATATTGCAACATATACTTTTGCTCTTCATATGCCTTTCTTTGTAATGCTTCCGAGATATAGTCTGCAATCAGCTGGACCCTAACAAGAAAATCAATTTCCTTTGGATAATGGGCAGGCATCGATAAGTCTACTACCCCTTTCACTTGCTCATCAACTCCAAATATCGGAGAAGACACACAGCTCCACCTTTGGGAGGCTTTAGCAAAATGCTCGTATCCATGGATGATATTCGCCTCTTTTGTTCGCAATGCCACTCCAATTGCATTCGTACCCACCACAGACTCCGTCCACTGAGAACCTTGCCAAAACCCAATATCTCTCGCAATTTCTTTCAATCCCTCATGGCCAGATTGCCATAAAATATACCCGTCAGCATCCGTTAGGACGAGGATAAACTCTATATTTTTAAACAGCATACTAAAGCGGTCCAAACTTCTTTTAGCCAATGAAATCAACGTCTCATTTTCTCTTAATCTCGTTTTAAAATCACTTGCCGTAAGAATTCGGTTGCCAATTCCTTTATTCGGGTTTACGTTAAACTTTTTACTAAGCTTCCATGAATCAAGAATGATCTTATCAATATTAGTCGGATCCAGTTTATTTTCATGAATGTACTTCTCCCACGTTTGCCGAATCTCCAAACTCATGTACACCCCTCCTTTGTATCCCCTTTCATTATATAATTGTCGCGGGTTTGGTTCAATTGGGTAGATGGTTTTTGGCGAGGGATTTTCAAGAGAGGTGTCAAAAGTAAAAGAAGAAGTGTGATATGGAAATAGAAATACAGGCAATCCTTCTTTTTCTCGTTATTTCCTTTATCCTTTCTTCCTAACACCGTCTAAAAATGAGTAAACACCAAATCTTTAGAGTAAGAACCGT
>DASQMK010000335.1:0-1926 GCA_035645575.1 Metabacillus sp. | reverse complement strand
GAGGTGTAAAGCATGAAGGTGTCAACCCCTGTAAAGCGTGATCAAGTTCAAAAGCCAGTACATAAACAAAGTGAATCATTGGATCTATTATCCTCAACTCAATCGATTATAAAAGATGCGGTACAAAAGTTGGGATTTGCTAGGGAGATGTACGAGTTATTAAAAGAACCGCTTAGAATGATCACGGTCCGAATCCCAGTACGAATGGACGATGGTTCAATTAAGATTTATACAGGTTACCGTTCTCAACATAATGATGCAGTAGGTCCAACAAAAGGCGGCGTTCGTTTCCATCCTGAAGTCAATGAAGCAGAGGTAAAAGCATTGTCGATTTGGATGAGTCTAAAGTGCGGGATTACAAATCTCCCATATGGCGGCGGTAAGGGAGGGATTATTTGTGACCCAAGGAATATGTCGTTTGGCGAGCTTGAGCGGTTAAGTCGCGGATATGTTCGTGCCATAAGCCAAATAGTAGGCCCGACGAAAGATATTCCAGCACCTGATGTCTATACAAACTCGCAAATTATGGCGTGGATGATGGACGAGTACAGCCGTCTGAGGGAATTCGATTCACCTGGCTTTATCACAGGGAAACCACTTGTTTTAGGTGGCTCACAAGGTCGTGAAACAGCAACAGCTCGCGGCGTAACCATTTGCATTGAAGAAGCCGTCAAGAAAAAAGGCATTGATTTAAAAGGTGCGCGTATCATCGTACAAGGTTTTGGGAATGCGGGAAGCTTTCTGGCTAAGTTCATGCACGATGCAGGAGCAAAAGTAATAGGGATCTCAGATGCACATGGAGCACTTTTTGATCAAGAAGGACTTGATATTGATTATTTGCTGGACCGGCGGGATAGCTTTGGTACCGTAACAACTTTATTTAAAGATGTTATGACAAACAAAGAATTACTCGAAAAAGAATGTGACATTCTTGTACCAGCTGCCATTTCAAACCAAATTACCGCACAAAATGCTTTTCAGATTAAAGCATCAATTGTGGTAGAGGCAGCTAACGGACCAACAACTATTGAAGCTACTAAAATATTAAATGATAGAGGAGTTCTCCTTGTACCTGATATTTTGGCAAGTGCAGGTGGTGTCACCGTTTCTTACTTTGAATGGGTGCAAAATAATCAAGGTTATTATTGGTCAGAGGAAGAGGTCGCTGTTAAACTGCGGCAAGTCATGGTCGATTCCTTTGACAATATTTATCAAATGTCGCAAAGGCATCAAGTTGATATGCGTTTAGCTGCATATATGGTTGGTATAAGAAAACATGCTGAAGCTTCGCATTTCCGAGGCTGGGTGTAAATGGATCAGGGGTGGGTCAGGGGGACAGGTTCCTTGTCCCAGTTTTCAGGAAATATGTAACGATAAGAGTAAAAAGGGGAGGAAATTCTCATACCATTTCCGCTCCTTTTTTCTTTGAAGAAATCACTTGATTTATTTTAATGATAAATAGATATCTTCAACAAACAGACAGGTTTATCTAGTAACACGTCTTTTTGTATGAGGCTATATACTGAAAAAGGAAGGAATTTAGATTAGGTATCTTGAAGTTTTAAGTATGTTAGAGCATGTAGAATAGGAGATTTTAAAATTTAACTTTATTCCAAATCATTGTTAATGAACGATCCTAGCAGTTTAATAAATAATAACTCTTATCGTGAGGTGGGAAAAATTGAAGGTAGATGCTGTTTTTGAAGGTGGTGGAGCTAGGGGAATTGCTTTTATTGGAGCGATTCAAGCAATGGAAGAGGAAAAAGTAGAATGGGAAAGATTGGCTGGAACATCAGCGGGAGCATTAATAGCTTCTCTTTTGGCAAGCGGCTACAAAAGCTATGAAATTAGAGATCGTCTGAGTGAACTCGATTTTTCAAAGCTTCCAGGGAAGACGTACTTGAATCGAATTCCCGTTTTCGGCAT
>DASQMK010000334.1:0-4948 GCA_035645575.1 Metabacillus sp. | reverse complement strand
ACCACTTCTGATAAAATAAAGTTACCACACAAAATTTCATCAGAAAGAAGGATCCTTTTGTTTAAAAATTATAACATGATTCAATTGGTTTTGCCTTTAGATTTAAAATTACAAAATAACGATATTGACTTCCATGTCCATTATTTAGTTGAAAGTATCCCTTATGAAGCGTTGAACCATTTCTGCGAAACGACTGCTGTCCTGCCTATTATCCACGCATGATGCTAACACGCAATCTGTCTTCTAAAGGTGCAAAATTGAAGCTCTATTAAAAGACTATATCCGTATGCTGTGGCTAGCTCAAGGATATGAACCAAGCTACCGTACAATCAACCGATTCCGTGTTCAATCATAAGTGAAGAATTAATTCGCCAATGTTTCGTCCAATTCAGTTGCCAACTAATCGAAGAAAAACTTATCGATCAAGAAGCGATTTTATCGATGGTACAAAGATTGAAGCAAATGCGAATAAATTTACGTTTGTCTGGAAGAAATCGATTGAGAAATATCATCAAAGTTTAACTAAAAAGTCAAACCAGCTATACAATGAGCTAATTGAGAACGAAATCATACCTGAAATTGAAAATGAGAGCGAACTTTCCTCACACACTTAAAACACTCCTTTCCGTTACGTAAATTTATTAAATAGAGCTTATATCCACTCAATAAAGGACGAGTTTGTAAGAGGATTGTTTATCCTATTTCATCTCTTGGTTCAACCTAATATCTACTCTTTTCGACTTTCACAATTTGATAGTTATCTAAATTTACTCTGATTGAGATCTTTATTTAATCTTTGTTCCTCCTAATTCCGAAGATTCTAATCTCTTTATCCATTGTACTTAGTAATTCTACTCCTACCACTAACTGATTATTATTTAGACCAAATTGATTTACTCTGTTTAAGAAAGTATATAACCTTTCTCTTAATGATTTTAATAACTTCATAGAATCAAATGGTGTTATAACTCATCCAGAAAAGTAAGATTAGGAAGGTCCTTATATCATCGTTACCGTTTTTAGTATTATTATAGCTGAGCAAAAATAAAAAACTTCCTCAAGCAAAAAGCAGGGTTAACCCTTTAGCCCTTTCTTGAGAAAGCCTTATATATATTTATAGTAGCATTTTCCATCTACATCACCGAAAAAGTCAAAGTTTTAAAAATAAGCGATCTGTTAACACAATTGTAAATATGTCTTAAACTAAGTTAGTAAAAACAATTTAAACACACAACTTTATTTACTTATTTCTACAATTTCTAGAATTTTCATAATTTGTTGTTCGTTCAATTGAAGAATATCACTATTTTCCATACTTGTTGATGAATCTTCTATTAATATTAATTTAGTATCCTTTTGAGTAATTGTATTATGCCATAAGGTTGCAGGAATATTATATACCTTAAATGGTTCCATTTTTAATACTTCTAATTTCAATCCATTAGATGTCTCATTAGCAAAAATCATATCACATTTTCCTGATAATAAAACAAAAAGCTCATCCGTTTGATTATGTCTTTCTAAACAATCAATACCTGTTATATCATTTGCCTGTTTCCAATTTTTAACCCCTACCGTCCATTTCTCATTTTCATAAACTCGGTTCATTCCTTCAGCGCAAAACTCATAAGCCTTGATTTCCATACGCATTCGCTTTCCCTCCTAATATATACCTAAATAATGCATCCTTTTAATATCTATTTTATAAATTCTATGATCAACTTAACTACTTTTTTATTAATAATCATTTCTATTAACCTTTTACTGAACCCGAAGTCATGCCTTCAATAAGTCTCTTTTGTGCGAAGAAAAACATGATACAAACAGGAATAATAGTAATTATTCCTCCAGCTGTAAGTAAATCCCACTGAACTCCTAATTGTCCAACTAAGTTCTTTAATGTAACTGGTATAGTACGACTTGATTCATTCGTAAACAAAACTGCAAATGTGTACTCATTCCATGATTGAATAAATATATATATGCCCGTTGCAATTATAGAAGGAGTAAGAACAGGCAGGATAATTTTAATAAATGCTATAGCCCTGTTAGCCCCGTCAATCATGGCTGCTTCTTCTAAGGATGAAGGTAAGTCTTTTAAGTATCCTGTCAGCATCCATATTGAAAACGGAATTGTAAAAGTTGCATATGCGATTACTAGTGATATCGGGTTATATAATAAATTTGCGTTACGCATAATTGAATACAATGGAATCAAAAGTAAAACTGTAGGGAACATATTATTTGTTAAGAACAAAACCATAAATATCTTTTTTCCTTTAAATTCATACCTTGTGAATGCATAGGCTGCTAAAGTTGAAACTAACAATGTAACCAATGTAGTGATTGATGCAACTAAAAAGCTATTAAACATTGGCTTTAAAAAATTAAATTCACTAAACAATTTATTATATGACCCAAAATTAACATCATTAGGCCAATATGTAACAGTAGAACTATATAATTCGAGTTCTGGTTTTATTGATGTTACAAAGGTCCAATAAAAAGGGAAAAGTAAAAATAATAATATTGTTGTAATTGGTAAATAAAAAATAAATATCTTTTCCAAAAGTGACACTTTTTTATTCAAACTTATCCCTCCTTAAAGGTACTTTTTAAATATGGAACAGCAACAAATGCTAGCAATAACATTAAAATTAATGCCATAGCTGAGGCATATCCAAGGTCTAATACGGTCGCTTTATTAAAGATATATACACTCAGTGTTTGAGTTGAATAAGATGGTCCTCCACCCGTCATACTGTAGATAATATCCACAGAGTTCGAGACCCATATAATTCGTAATAATAATGTTACTAATATGACATTTTTTAGGGAAGGTATAGTAATCCAGAATAATTTCTGAATTTTGCTAGCTCCATCAATATCTGCAGCCTCATACATTTCCTGAGAAACTCCCTGAAGACCAGCAAGAATCATAATTGCAAAAAATGGTATACCTTGCCATATAATTGTCACGATTACAGCCCCAAATGAAGTAGATGTTTGCGAGAGAAAAGGTACATTTTGATCGATCAAATTAAGTCTTATCAAAATGTCATTTAAAACGCCATAATTTCCATCATAAATCCATTTCCACATAAGACCTATTAGCACACCTGGTGTTGCCCAAGGGATTAAACTAACTGCGCGGACCAAGCCACGTCCTTTAAATTTCTTATTTAATAATAAGGCTAGAATAAAACCAAATAAAAATTGGAGCCCAACCCCAGCTACTACCCATATAATGGTATTGTTGAAAGCTTGCCAAAATTGAGGATCTTTGAAAACTGCAATAAAATTATCTAATCCAATAAAACCCATATTACTTGGGTTTCTTAAATCATGACTTCGAAGACTCATTACTATTGCTTCTAATATCGGAAGAAACACCACAAAAATTACAATGATTAGTGCAGGAGAAACTAGAATATATGGCCAGAAGTTGAATCGATTTCGCCGTTTGATTTTCACCTCTGTTACTTGTTCAGTGCTAGGTTGTACTTTAATAACTCAACACCCCTTTCAAAAACCTCTCATGACAGTCAATAGAGACTCCGTTGATAATCCCAAAACTGCCATGAGATATTATTAGTGAATGTATGCGTTTCCAAATCTCGAAAGGTGCTATGACTCATTTACTTACATTGTTATTTATAAAGTTCTTCTTGTAAAATTTCCATAGTTTCTTTGACAGATTTATCCCCCATTAATGATGCAGCAACTTCATTCGGCCAAATTGTATTTATCCATTCTGTTGTGGAACCATTAATTGGAAGAATACCTGCATATGACATACTGTCTATCGACGCTTTCATAAATTTATTATTTTGAAAATGTTCCATTTCTTGCACAGTTTTACTCACAGGAACATTACCTGTTGCTTTTGTCCATTCTTCTTGACCTTTTCCTGTTGCTAAGTAAGAGATCCATTCAAATGCAGCTTCCTTATTTTTACTAGATTCGAATATAACATTTTCTGTATCCCCCATTGAGGTCCATTGCCCCTCTCCTGCTGGGAATGGAAATGCTGATACATCCTCACCTAATGCTTCTACTATATCCGAAGAAGATCCTGTATGATGAATGGTCATAGCTGTTCTACCGGACTTAAAGTTAGCAATGATCTCGTTAAATCCATCAGTAGTTGCTGTTGGCGGAACATACCCTTTTTCATATAGGTTAATAAAATCTTGCATTCCTTTTATGGATGCTTCACTATTTAATTCTTTAAAGCTTCCTCCGCGTCCATAGATGAAGCTTCCCCAAGGTTCTTGACCGCCTTTAGCACCCCTCATCCCAAAACCATAAACATCTGTTTTACCATCACCATCTGAATCCATGGTAGTTTTTTCTACTGCTGTTAAGAATTCTTCATATGTTTTTGGCACTTCAATTCCTGCCTGTTTAAATATAGACGGACGATAGTAAACATATAAAATTTGTGTATTCCATGGCATTACATATATGCTATCCGAATCACTAGCTTCTTTCATAATGTTATAAATGTTTTCATCGATATCATCTTTTTGTTCCCATTGGTTAATATATTCATCCAAATTAGCCAATAAATTATTTGCAGTAAATAATGGAGTTGAGGTTAATTTAAAAGAAGCTACATCTGGTCCTCCACCGCCCATTGCTGCCGTAAATAATGTTTCACTATAACCTCCACCATCCCAAGGATACTCTTCCCCAACAACGGTAATCCCTTTTCCATTTGTTTCATTGAATTCTTTAATTATGTTCTGCATTACATTTGAATACTCGCTATTATCAGCCCAGTACCAGTATTTAATTGTCGTGCCTTCCCCTTCATTCGTTGAATCTTGACCCGAACTACTTTCACCCGAATTCGTAGTCATTAAGCTACAACCTATTAACCCCGAGCTTAGGAATAATATAAGTAAGGATCCGAGAATTTTTTTCATAAGTAATTTCTCCCCTT